>JAQICC010000178.1 GCA_027858735.1 Salinivirgaceae bacterium | reverse complement strand
TATGGTTTGGGCAAAGCGGCTTTATATGGTGTTTACAATCCACTGCATAATAAAGCTTTTGTATCAATTGGTATGTTTGTTAAAGAAAACAACACAATTGTTTCTGGGGACACACCTGAATTTGCGGTCGAATCAATAGAGAGGTGGCTTACAAATGAGGGCATTAAAACATATCCTGACATAAAAGAAATACTCATATTGGCAGATGCAGGAGGAAGTAATGGATACCGTACCCACATGTGGAAAGTAAGTTTGCAAAATATTATCTGCAATAAATATGGTATTAAAACTACAGTCTGTCATTTTCCACCAGGTGCTTCGAAATGGAATCCAATTGAACATAAGGTATTTAGCGAAATAAGTAAAAACTGGAAAGCCGTTCCTTTAATAGATTATGAAACTGTACTAAAATATACACAAACAACTAAAACTAAAAAAGGGCTTAAAGTCAATGCTGCATTGGTAGATAAAAAATACACAAAAGGAATAAAGGCTTCTAAAAGTGATTTAGAAAATTTAAATATAAAATATCACGGAATAAATCCAAAGTGGAATTATACAATATTACCAAATTAAAAATCCAAGTAATTTATTATTGAGCTCTAAGGCATGCGAAAAAAAGTAAATCAAAGAAATTTTAGCCTAATTGTTATTTTAATAATTGCACAATTGATTATTTGTAGCAGTATTTTTTGTCAGGTTAATGACTTGTTAAATTTTAATATTCCGGGATTTTATTTATTACCAAGCCAAATTGGCGATCATAATGATAAATGGGTTTTGGGTTCTTATGTTAATACAAAGAAAATATTAAGCAATATACCAGTGCGATCTTATGCTCTTTCTGGTGACTACCAGATTAAAAGAGGATTTGAAAGTATTTATATCGGAGTAGCTTTTGCCGATAAAAATTTAATATCGTCTCCTTATCATGAAGGGGAAGTTTATACTACCCTGGCTTATCATAAAATGATTAGGAACCATACATTTCATTTTGGTGTTCAAACCGGATTGTTATTTAGAAACTTGGATGCTTCGAGTTTGGTATATCCTGATCAATATGACCGAAATACAGGAGGGTTTAACCCCGGCGTAACAAGTAGTGAACCTGTTGAATTTTCAGGGAAGGCACGAAATATTAATTTAAACTTAGGAGTAGGTTATGGTATTAAAATTTCTAAGTATGCAACTAAATTTATTTTGGCTTATCGTAATTTAAACAAACCAGAACTATCATTTAGCAATGATCCGTTAGTTGTTAGCCGCCAATTAATCCTTCAAAATAAAACGAAGTTTAACGTATCAAATGATGATTTAATGAATGCATTTTTAATGGTGCGAACTGACCAAGAAAAAACGGAGACATACTTAGGCGGCGATCTCGTTCATAAATTAATGAAATACAATATGCTGATGAATGAAATCTCTGTTGGATCATATTTTGTTTTTCGTAGTAATAAATTTCCGAACAACATTGTCCTTAATTTAGGCTTAGGGGTGCAAAATTTCAAAATAGGATTTGCCTATGCCTACAATTTTATTGGAAGTAATCCTGATAAATCTGATTTTAATTCATTTGAGTTGGTCTTAATATATAAAGGCCTTAATGCGAGCTTAGATAAATATAAAGTTCCGTGCGAAATATATTAATTGGAAACATATGAATAGGAATATAAAATTTATATTATTTATTTTATTGCTAATTGCTAAGACAGGTTTTGGGCAAATAACCGCAAATTTTGCAGTTAATGATTCTATTGCATGTAATACGCTTATCGCTTTTTTTACCAATACTTCGCAAAGTTCAGAGCCTCTGTCTTACAAATGGGATTTTGGTAATGGAGTAAGCTCTACTCTTGAGAACCCTCAGGTAGTATTTAATATTGTAGGACGGTATACGGTAACACTTATTGCCTATAACCAGAATAGTGCCGATACGCTTATAAAATCAGATTTAATAATTATAAATAAAAGTCCCGTTATTAAAAGCATTACTGCAACTGATAATGCTGGTTGCGCACCCTTTTCAACGGAACTAAAGGCTTCAATAGATACAGGCAATACAAGGGTAACTGTATTTATCTGGGATATGGGTGATGGTAATTCTAGTTTTGAACCTCAGCCAACACATACTTTTCAAAAGAGTGGAAGCTTTAATGTATCATTGTTTGTTACCGATGAAAATAAGTGCGAAAGTAATTTTACAGCACCGGGCTTAGTAAAATCCATAGCAAAACCCACAGTAAACTTCTCTGTCGATAAAAGTATAGCCTGCATCGATACGCAAACAGTTTTTTATAACAATGCCTCTTTGGGAGCAACAACTCTTAATTATTATTGGGATTTTGGAAATGGTGAAACATCTACTGAAATTTCTCCCTCGCAATTTTATTCGGGGTTCAATAATTATACGGTTTCATTAAATGCTGTTGATACTTTTGGATGTTCTAACACCCTGGTTAAATCAGACTTTATTCAGCTTCAAGAATTGAAAATAAATGTTGAAGTTAGCGATGATTATTTATGTAAAAAGGAAAACCTTCAAATAACCAATCAAACCATTGGTGCAAATAAAAATTTTTGGATTTTTGGCGATGGAAGTACTTCAGTACTTGAGACTCCTATTAAAAGTTACCAAGATACCGGTTTATTTACGGTGACCTACATTGCTTCTTTTGATGATTATTGTACAGATACTATTAGGACTAAAATTGAAGTGGATGCCGTTACGGCTAAGTTTGAATCAGATAAAGAATATGGCTGTGAGTTTCCTTTTTCAGTACACTATCAAAATAGTTCAATTAACGCCGCAAAATGGGAATGGATTTTTAGTGATTTTAGTTCTTCCAGTGATGAAAATCCGATAGTTGAATATGGCATAACTACAGCACTCAAACAACAAAGAAATATGTATTTGAGCGATACATTAATTGTAGAAAGTGAATTGCATTGTAAAGATACTATGGTTATTGATAGCAATATACACTTGTATTTACCTCAAGTATACTTTACTCCAAACGACTCATCGATTTACAAACTTCAATTTACAGGGTGTGTTCCTTTGGCATTAAATTTTGTGAATAAAAGCAAAAGTTATTTTGATAATGATCCTTTTGTAAGCTTGGAATGGGATTTTGGCGATTCCGGATCATCAACCGAGAATAACCCAGTGCATAATTATGCAGATGTAGGTGACTTTCCAGTTACCTTATCAGTTACGAATCAATCAGGTTGTGTGAATACCTATACATCGACATTATTAGCAGGTTCTCCGCAAAATGCATTGTTTAATTATCCTGGCAATCCTGTAATATGCGGATCAGAAATAATACATTTTAATAACCAGTCCACTACCGATTCGCTTATTGATGCATGGAAATGGCTTTTTTCAGATGATACAAAGGCAGAAATCAAAAATCCGGAAATACAATTTAAAGATAGCGGCTTTATTAGTGGAGAGCTAAAGGTTTTTTATAACGGATGCGAAGGATCAACATATATGCTCGATAGTTTTGTTTATGTAAAAGGGCCAGCGGGCGATGTTTTAATATCGTTGAATTGTGATGAACCTTTAAAATATAATTTTTACTCTGATATTAAGGGAGCTGATTCATGTTCATATAATTTTGGAGATGGTAATTTCGATTTAACTTTAAGTGAAAATGTGCTTCATGAATATCAAAACAATGGCGATTATAAATTAATTGTAGATGCTAAAAATGCCGATGAAAGCTGTGAATTGCATATTGAAAAGAATATTTATGTTAGGCAGTTAAAGGCGGAATTTATTTACTCCCCAACGAATATTTGTCCTTACTCAGAAGTTACTTTTAATCCTGAAAGTACGCGCGATAATACGTATTTTGTATATGAAAATAAATTGGTAAAATACCTTTGGAATTTTGGCGACAGTACCGATTTAGAACTAAAATTTGGGCCATCAAACCATGTGTTTACTGAGCCTGGAAACTATAATGTTTTATTAAGGGTACAAGATGTAAACGGTTGTGCTCAAGAGCTGCAAAAAGAAATAAAAGTTTATAAAGTTGAAGCCGCATTTAATTATTCTGATTCAATTGGGTGCGCACCATTAGAAGTTTCCTTTTTTGATAATAGTAATGCTGATACTACTCTTGTTAATTGGTTGTGGAATTTTGGTGATAGCATAAGTACAGATCAAAATCCAGTTTTAACTTATACAGACGATACCAGTCATATGATAAGCTTAATTGTTGCCGATATTTTTGGTTGCAGCGATACTATCATTAAGCCAAAGGCCATTTATTCATCAAATCCGTTTGCCGATTTCAGTACACTAAAGACGAATACCTGTTTTAATGATTCCATTCGATTTTTAAATATGACGGAAGGGTCTTTAGTAAATAAATTTGAGTGGAATTTTGGCGATGGCGCCACTTCAGCTGATTTTGATCCGAATATAGTATTTACCGATACGGGTTTTTTTGATGTTAGCTTAAAGGTTATTGATTCCTTAGGATGCATAGCTGAGGTTTCAAAACCTAATTTTATTTATGTGCAAGCTAATCCAATAGCCGATTTTACCTTAAATGCATTCTCATCGGCCTGTTATCCCAAAGTAATTGGATTCACCGATGCTTCCATTTCAAACGATCTGAAAAATAGGATCTGGGATTTTGGTGATAGTGAGTTGGGCACGAATGTTATCAATCCTTACCATACCTATCGAAAACCGGGAAACTATAGTGTTAAACTGAAGGTTTCTACATCAATAGGTTGTGTTGATACCCTAACCAAACAAGATATTATTGAAATAGGAGGACCCTATGCTGAAATTATAGCCCCCGATACAGCATGTGTGAATACGCCAATTTCCATATCATTTGCTGAGGGAATAAACATTGATAATTTTCAATGGACCCTCAATGATGGTTCCTCATATTTGGTTAATGCCTTTGAAAAAGAGTACGCTGATTTTGGGGTGAAAATCGTGTACTTAAATCTTGACAGTGATACTTTAGGAACGTGCCATAAGCTTATTGTTGATTCCATAGAAATGCCATTGTTATCAGCTGAATTTACGTTGAATGACACCGCATTATGTACTCCTTTTATTACAAGTGCAATTAATTCATCGATCAATGGAAATGAATTTGAATGGTTTGTCAATAATGCTTTTGCGTCAAATAAGGCAGCGCCTGAAATTCAAATTGTCGATGCTGGAATTCAGAGTGTCAAATTAATAGCCATAAGCTCGGCTCAATGCCGCGA
The DNA here is from genome assembly GCA_027858735.1 of Salinivirgaceae bacterium. Taxonomy (GTDB): domain Bacteria; phylum Bacteroidota; class Bacteroidia; order Bacteroidales; family SZUA-534; genus GH45. Next base: position 15,091 of record JAQICC010000178.1, on the reverse strand, counting down.
CTCTATCACAAAGCAAGTGATCGTATATCCTTTGCCTGATATCGGCCTAAATAACGATACAATAATTTGCCAGTTTGATTCAATATTGCTTAAAGCCAACAATGGTATTCAGTATTTCTGGTACGCTCAAAATGAAATAATTGATTCTCTATTTTCAAATATCTTAGTAACGCCCGATAAAAATACCCGGTATAGCGTAAAGGTAATCAATGAAAATTCGTGTGTTAATTTTGATTCAACACAAGTTGATATAAAACTAAAACCCAATGTTAATATAATTACGCATGATTCAACTCTTATTATAGGAGAAACTTTAGAGTTAACGGCTCAACACAATTTTACCGATGACATTACATGGCAACCTAGCGATTATTTATCGTGTTTAAATTGCGAATCAACCACTGCTCAGCCTTTGGAGGATATAACTTATTACTTTATTGGAACAGATAATTTGGGCTGTTTTTCAATTGTTGATTCCGTTAATATAAAGGTTGATGAAAAATATTCTGTTGATGTTGCAAGCTCATTTACACCCAATGGCGATGGCATAAATGATAAAATATTTGTTATGGGTTGGGGCATTCAAGAACTTGATTATTTTAAAATATACGATATAAATGGAAGGATAGTATTTCAGACAAGTGATATTAGTGAAGGATGGGATGGGAACTCCAAACTTGGATTACAAACCGAAGGAATGTATTTGTATGAAGTATCGGTTGTTTCACTGAATAATAAAACTAGGCGAAAGCAAGGGTATATTTATTTAATAAGGTAAAGCTATATGTACTTTGATATTGTTTCTTAATAAAGTAATTTTATAAAAATGAGAAAAAAACTTTTACCTGCATTAATAGCAATTTGGATAGTAATCATCATATTATCATTCACTTGGAATTACTATTTAATTAATTTAAATAACCGTAAGGTAATTTTAAATAAATCGCAGGCATTTTTCAACCAGATAGTTACTGCCCGATCATGGAATTCATTTCATGGAGGAGTGTATGTGCCAATTACGGATAAAACACAACCCAATCCTTATTTAGTTGATTCGTTGCGTGAATTAATTACACTTCAAGGTTTAACACTTACCAAAATTAATCCTGCTTTTATGACACGGCAAATAAGCGAGATTAACAACTCAAATTATAAGCTTCAGTTTCATATTACAAGTTTAAAACCACTACGACCAGGAAATAAAGCGGATACATGGGAAAAGGAGGCTCTGGAATCATTTGAAAAGGATGAAAAGGAGGTTCTTGAGTTGATTGAAAATGATTCTGCCTCAGTGTATCGGTATATGGCCCCCTTACAAACAGAAAAAAGTTGCCTGAAATGCCATGAGCAGCAAGGTTATAAAGTAGGTGATGTGCGTGGCGGTATTAGCGTTACCTTTCCTTCGAAAATTTACCTAAGCGGCATGAAAAAACTATTGGGATCCTTAGCTTTTATCCATTTATTTTTACTTGGCTGTGGCATATTGGGTATTACCTTATATTTTAAAACTTCGAATAAATATTTTGCCATTATAAATACTAAAAATGAGGAGTTATCAAAATCTAATGCTTTTAAAGATATGTTTTTTTCAATAGTTGCACATGATTTAAGAAACCCGTTTATTTCAATTTTGGGATATATTGATATTTTAAAGAAAGATTACAAAACACTTTCAGATGAAGAGCGTGATAATTTTATCGAAGTAATTCAAAATTCGACAAAAAGCTCTTTCCAATTATTGGATAATTTGCAGCTTTGGGCTAAATCGCAAAGAGCCAAGCTTGAATTGAATATAGTAGACTTGAATTTAAAACAATTGGTTAGCGAAGCTGTAAGCCCGTATTTATTGGGTGCTGAAATGAAAAACATTAATATCCATTTTCAAGTTAGCGATGATCTTTATATAAACGCCGATAAATTTACTATGGAAAGGGTTATTGCAAATTTATTTAGTAATGCCATTAAGTATACCCATAAATCTGGTAAAATTGAAATTAATGCAGAACCCCAGAATGAAAATATTCTATTCTATATTAAAGATTATGGGTTGGGTATTAGCAAAGATAAAATTGCTAAACTGTTCCATATTCAGCATGCTTACTCTACTAGAGGTACAGAAAATGAAGAAGGTACAGGCCTTGGTTTAATATTGTGCAAAGAATTTATTGAGAAAAACAAAGGCCAAATATGGGTTGAAAGTGAACTTGGTAAAGGAGCCCAATTCTTTATTACTATAAAGGGTTATAAACATACTTGATAACTTTCGGAATACTAAAAATGAGCATACTCTAAAAAGTCAAATAATTGTAATGTCATCCGATGAATTCATAATTGACTGAATGACAGATCTGAATTGGTTCGGTATTTTGCAAAAGGATTCATCGGGTGACTTTTAGGAGTGGACTCAAAAATGATTTATATGGTTGCCATTCTTGATCTTTGCTAAAATTAAGCCGAAAATTTCATGAATTTTCTGCGATTAAGAAATACGGCTAAGTTCTAAATTAAACAGCAAATTCCCATAGAATTATTCTTTTTAAATAGCCCTTTGGCTTTTGCCAAGGGTAAATAGATGTAGAGATAAAAGGGCTTTAGCCGAAAACTATTTTGGCAAAAGTATTTTCAGAATATTACTATTACCCAAATTGAGCGATTCGCTATCGCAAATCAGCTCAATCGACTGAGGTCTTGTAAGGTTTTCATACTTTTCGTTTCCCCGAAATAATCGGGGCAGGCTACTCAAAATGTGAAAACCAACAATTCCTAAGTCAGCCTGTCCCGTACCGGAGGTCGGGAGGGTTATACCTAAGTAAAGCGCCTCTTCACTTTGTTCGAATCGCTCAACTTAGGTAATAGTATTATATTTTTCATGAGTATCATTCTTTTTTTCATTCATTGGCGTTGGATGCGCAAAAGCTAAAAAAGTCTAATTACCTTTGCGGCTTAATTCGAAATTATGAACAAGCCTGAATTGTTGATGCCTGTAGGCAATATTGAAAGTTTTTATGCTGCCATTAAAGGTGGTGCCGATGCTATTTATGTTGGATTAAAAAACTTTAACGCACGTGGTAGAGCTTCCAATTTTAATAACTTCCAATTTCAACTTCTAATTAATGAGGCAAACCAAAATAAGGTAAAGGTTTATGTTACTTTAAATACCGTAATTAAAAACAAAGAGATTCCTGAACTTCTAGATACTTTATGGTTTCTTTCAAAGACTAATATTGCTGCAGTAATTATTCAAGATTGGGGTACTTTTCATTTGCTTAAGAAACACTTTCCTAAATTAGTTATTCATGCCAGCACACAAATGGCTAACCACAACTCAAACGGAACAAGCTATAGCCAAAAATTGGGTTTTGAGCGAGTTATATTGGCTCGTGAGCTAACTTTACCAGAACTTACCGATATACAGAAACGATCCACTATTGAAACCGAAGTTTTTGTACATGGAGCCCTCTGCTATTCATTCTCAGGCATGTGTAATTTTAGTAGCTATTTGGGTGGTTCGGGAGCAAATCGTGGCTTATGCACACAGCCATGCCGACGTTTTTACAAAATAAATAATAAAAAACATTTGCCATTTAGCCTAAAAGACAACCAACTTATTGATTTTGTGCCAGAGATGGCAAAAATTGGTGTGGCATCGCTAAAAGTTGAAGGACGGTTAAAATCGGGTGAATATGTATACCAGGTAGCTCAAGCCTACAGAAAGGTTATTGATGGCATTGGAGACATTGAAGATTCAAGGAATATGCTAAAACTTGATATGGGTCGAGAAAAAACCCAATGGTTTTATGCTAAAAATGTTAAAGATGCTATTTCTGAAATACCAAACACAGGCCTTTTCTTAGGAAGGATAACTTCTGTTAGTCAAAACGAATTTTCGTTTGAGGCCAATATTGATATTGAGAGTGGTAATAGGTTACGCATACAAACAAAAAAAGACAGCGAGCAAGATTCGTTTAAAATTAATGAATTTTCGCAGGATGAAGATGGCATTGTAACGGCACAAGGAACTATTAATGGTTTAAAAAAAGGGAATGAAGTGTATTTAGCAGGATTGCGCCAAATGAAATTCCCAAGTAAGCTTAAAGGCGATGCTAAGCCTATGAACCAACCCATGCCTTTTAAACTAAAAAAAGAGATTACTAATAAGGTTAGAGGTTTTAAGCCTGCAAAAAAAGGAAATTTATTTGTGCGAATTGATTCAAGCGATTGGCTTCGAAAAATAAGATTGGAAGAGTTAGACCAACTTATAATAAATCTTAAAAAAACCGATTGGGACAGCCTAAGAACTGATGTACCCTTTATTCAGAAAAACAAAAATAAAATTTGGATTGAACTTCCTCAGTTTATCTCTGAAAAGGATATTGAATTTTATAAAAACCTATGTCAATCATTCGTAAAAAAAGGCTTTAACCAATTCTCGCTAAGCCATTTATCACAAAAAGAATTACTCCCTAATGGATCCAATTTTGGAACTAATGAAAATGTATATTGCTATAACGATGCAGCTGCTCAAGCCTTGAAAAGCGAAGGTGCTGTATGGATAACCAGTCCTTTTGAAAACGAATATGATAATTTACTTTCGGGTGCCAACCGCAATATTTTAGTTCCCATGCATTTTTATCCTAAATTGTTTTTTTCACGTCAACCCGTGCAAACTGGCAATGGAACGTTCTTTGATGATACCAATAAAGAATTTAGAAAAGAAGTTATTAATGGCATTACTGTTGTTGTTCCCACACAACCTGTATCATTATTGCAGTACAAAACCAAACTACAAGGCAAAGGTTTTAATCAATACTTAATAGACTTAAGCTTTGAAAAGCCATCAAAACATGTATTTAATCGTCTTTTGTTAAAGCTTAAAAAATCGGAACAAGAACAGCCTTCTACAACATTTAATTTTAAAAAGGGACTCAAGTAAACAGTCTCCAGTTCTCAGTAGGCAGTAAGTATTTAGTAAATAGTAGGCAGATAATATTATGAAAAAAAATAGTGAAGATTAAAGTATGCAAACGAAAAACTGAAAACTTACCATATAACAGAAAATAACTCTTGTTATATTTTTAAAATTCCTGTAGGTTTGGTGATTCAATTACAATAAGTGGTTGATCAAATATATTTATGCGGAAATTCTCACTTACAAGGCGTATTCTAAGTTGGCGATTGAAAAATATTACAGGCAAGCAGTTTGTTACCATTCTAAGCATAGTAGTTGGTATTGCATCAGGATTGGGCGCAGTTGTAATAAAAAACCTTGTTCATTTTATTTCTGAAAGTGTTGAGCATATAGCGTACGAAGGAAATTCAAAATATTTAATAATTGTGGTACCTCCAATAGGAATATTATTGGCTGTGCTATTTATTAAATATGTTATTCGCCGCCCGGTTAGGCATGGGGTACCCAATGTACTATATGCTATTTCGAAAAACAACGGAATAATAAATCGTCATAACATGTTTTCGTCAATAGTAGCCAGTGCTCTTACGGTTGGCATGGGTGGTTCAGTAGGTTTAGAAGGCCCAACCGTTTCAACAGGAGCTGCCATTGGTTCTAATATTGGTAGAGCATTTCGCCTTAACTACAAACAAATTACTCTTTTATTAGGCTGTGCTGCCTCAGCTGCCATGTCTGCTATATTTAAGGCTCCCATTGCAGCTGTAGTGTTTGCTATTGAGGTAATTATGCTGGACTTAACGGTAGCATCTATCCTACCCTTATTATTGGCTTCGGCATCGGCCTTATTGACATCCTATTATTTTATGGGTCAAAACGTGTTGTATCCGTTTGATGTAACCCATTTATTTAAACTTGCTGAATTGCCCTATTACATATTACTAGGTGTTTTTACCGGACTGGTTTCAGCATACTTTATAAAAACCTATGTTTATATTGAAGGAAAGTTTAGTAAAATAACTAATATTTACAATAAACTTTTAGTAGGTGGTATTTCATTGGGTATACTACTTGCTTTTTTTCCAACACTTTACGGCGAGGGGTACAAAGATATTAACGCGTGTTTATCGGGCAGTACAAGCTACCTATTTAAAAACCCAATGTTTTTGTTTTTGCAAGACAATATTTACGGAATAGCCATTCTTCTGTTTGTGGTTATTTTACTTAAAGTAATTGCGGCAAGTGTAACTTTTGGTGCTGGTGGTGTAGGCGGAATATTCGCTCCAACACTTTTTATGGGAGTAAATGCAGGCATGCTATTCTCAAAAGTTATTAACCATTTAGGGCTTCAGAAATTACCCGTAAATAATTTTGCATTAATAGGTATGGCTGGTATGATTGCCGGCGTTTTACATGCTCCTTTAACCGGCATATTTTTAATTGCTGAACTTTCGGGTGGATACGAACTTTTTGTGCCCTTGATGATTACCGCTACATTTTCATTCCTAGTAACAAAACTACTCACAACCCACTCTGTTTATACCATACAGTTAGCCCGCCGCAAAGAATTGATTACCCATAACAAGGATCAGGCAATATTAACCTTAATGAATGTACAATCGTTAATTGAAACTAATTTTAGCACCGTAAATGCTGATGATACGCTTGGCGATTTTGTAAAAATTGTATCTACCTCAAAACGAAATGTGTTTCCGGTAATCGATGATGAAAATAACATGTTAGGCATTATATTTATTACCGAAATACGAGATATTATTTTTAAAAGGGAATTATACGACTCCACTTTTATGACAGATTTAATGTTTATGCCTCAATCGATTGTCGATCCTGATGAGTCGATGGAAGAGGTGGCTAAAAAGTTCTCGAATTCTCCACAGTATAACTTGCCTGTATTAAAAGAAGGCAAATATTTAGGCTTTGTTTCGCGTGCTAATGTATTTAGTGCCTATAGGGAAAAACTTAGAGAATTTTCGGAGTATTAAGAATTATATTTCTTACATTCTATTGAACAAAAAGCCATTTAATTGTTTTATATTGTACAGAAGAATTCTTTTAAAAAATTTGATTTAATCATCCTCAAATAAATTAACTATGGTACTTGAAACATTTGGTAGTATAATTAAAGAAGAACAGGTAAAAACCGTTGAAAGAGGAATTTTACCAGGCACATTTGTTCTTGAAAATATGGGTATGTTCCCAGGGTACTATGGCTCTAACATGCCTCATACCAGTGCCCCCGATTCTATTTTTCTAGTAATGACCCAAAAAGAATCGACTGAAAAAATTTTAAGACTTACCCATAATATTAAAAAATTTTCGGAACTCGAATTTGAAGGAGCAATAGCCACATTATATGTTCACAACAATGACTATCATGCCATTCGCTTACGAAAACTTAAGGGATTTGATCACATTGCAGAAATACAAGAACATTACCGTGATGGAGGTATAACATTTGCGAAAGTAAAGCAATTGGATGAAAATGCTGTAATACAAATAAAGAAAGTATTTAAGCTTACTTCTGTGGCTGAAAATATATTTATTAATGTCGCAAAAGACATGTACTACCTTAAAATTGATGAACAGCTTACCTGGAGTCAGTTTAGGAAAATTGTAATGCAGGTGCGAAATAACATTTCACTTTCGGCTTTTGATGTTGCCTTGGGCGTTATTTATGGCAAGCAAGTACTTGATGTTGTGCGTGTTTATACCACTTCACTAACAGTAGAAGAATTGACAAAACTTCACGATAAATTTGAAGAAATTATTGCAAAGTCGTTGAAATAAACAAATAGGTTACCGAAAAAGAAAAGCCGTGCATTTTAGAAATTATAGCACGGCTTTTCTTTTTTTATACTAATAACGTCAGTTCGATGTAAGAAAGAAAAATTAAGTATTTATAATCAGCGTCTTATATAAAAATACTCTATAGTATCAAGTAGAGAGTACCAGGATACAAAACAATTTAGATAGAAATCTTGATACAGGTCGGCCGACAAGGCAGGCTTGTGTCTTTTTTCTTAATACTGATATCTATGTTGTTGAGTAATTCTTAATAATCATTTCATTACATGTTTTCTTACGTCGAGTTCACATTAATAAATCTTCGAGGGTCTTATCTACTTTATTGAAGTTAAACTCATTGTGTACTTTATTGAACTTTGATGAAATTTCTTTATTACATAAATTACCAATACTTCCTTCGTGAGTATGCTTAATATTTTTATCAGGTGTGAAATTTCCACCATTTATTTTTACAGCCACCTGCTTATAAGCGTCTCTAAAAGGCACTCCTTGTAAAACTAAGGCATTTACTTCCTCAACACTAAACAGGTAATTGTATTTTGGGTCGTCCAGAATTTTATCGTTCACCTTTATATTCTCAAACATTAAATTACTTAATTGCAAGCATTGTTTAATATCATATATATAAGGAATAATAATTTCTTTTAGCAATTGTAAATCGCGATGATAACCTGATGGTAAGTTTGATTGCAATAACATTATTTCATTTGGTAACGATTTTATTCTATTGCATTTTCCACGCAATAATTCCCAAACATCAGGATTCTTTTTATGGGGCATTATTGACGAACCAGTGGTAAACTCATCGGGAAAGCTTACAAAGCCAAAGTTCTGCGAATTGTACACGCACATGTCCATAGCCATTTTTGAAAGGGTACCTGCTAGCGATGCCATACCAAAAGCCACAGACTGTTCCGATTTGCCACGTGTCATTTGAGCGTACACCACATTATAATTCAGTGTCTCAAAGCCTAATAACTCAGTAGTCATTGTTCGGTTAATGGGGAACGACGAACCATAACCAGCAGCAGAACCCAATGGATTTTGATTAACCACTTTGTATGCAGCACGCATAAATTCCATATCGTCGCAAAGACTTTCGGCATAAGCCCCAAACCAAAGGCCAAAAGATGATGGCATGGCTATTTGCAAATGCGTATAACCGGGTATTAGCACCTCTTTGTACTTATTACTTTGGGAGATAAGTGTTTTGAATAAGATTTGAATAAGGTCAACAATCTCCTTAATTTCATTTCTTAAATAAAGCTTTACATCAACCAAAACCTGATCGTTACGCGAACGGCCACTATGTACTTTCTTGCCAATATCGCCAAGCTTTTTGGTAAGTAAAAGTTCTACTTGAGAATGAACATCTTCTACCCCATCTTCAATAATAAAATCTCCGTTCTCAATGGTTTTATATATTTTTTTTAGCTCCTCAAGCAATTTATCTAAATCAGCTTTTTCTAAAAGGCCAATACTCTCCAACATTTTAATATGTGCCATGTTACCAAGCACATCAAATGCAGCAATGTATTGATCCATTTCTCTATCTAAGCCAACCGTAAATTGTTCTACGAGTTTATTTGTTTCAATTCCTTTTTCCCAAAGTTTCATAGTTTGTTTTTTTTGAACCATATAAGACATAAAAGGGCATATAAATTTGATCTTTTGAAACATATACGATATAAAAGTTCACAAAAGAATAACCTTTTGAACCATATAAGACATATAAGTTCATAAAATAAAAACTTATGAGCTCTTTGTTTGTGTGCGCAAAAATATGAATTTTTTATTTATTAGAACCATATAAGAACATAGAAGAATATCTCTTGAACCATATAAGACATAAAAGGGTATATAAGATAATGAGCAGTTTTAAAAAATACTAAAGGGCTTTATGTATTTTTACTCTTCTGAAAAGTAAACGAGTACTTTTCTATATGCCTGGTAAATTTTTGATTTCGATATAAACCCTTCGTAGCATCCGTTTTTAATTACTGGCAAATTCCAAGCACCAGTTTCCTCAAACTTGTCCATAACAACTTCCATAGAATCCGTTAAATAAACCAAATCAGGAGGTACAACCATTAATTCATGTACAAATGTAGTATCGTACATTTCTGGATTAAACATAATATTTCTTATATCATCGAGTAAAAGGATGCCTTTTAATTCTTTATTTTCATCGACAACCGGGAAGATATTTCGCTTTGAATTTGAGATTACATGGACCAATTCTCTAAGCGTATTTTCAGGTTTAATTACCGATAAGTCTCGTTCAATTTCTGTTTCAAGTCGCATTAGAGTAAGTGCCGTTTGATCCTTATTGTGGGTTAATAATTCGCCCCGTTTTGCTAACCTTTTGGTATAAATTGAATGCGGTTCAAAATACATTATGGTAAGATATGAAATGGTAGAGGCTATTATTAAGGGAATAAACAGTCCGTAGCCACCAGTAATTTCCGCTATAAGAAATATTGATGTCATGGGTGCATGCATAACTCCACTCATAAATGCGGCCATGCCAACTAAAGCAAAATTTGCCTCGTTAACTTGAATAAAACTAAATTCATTTAAAAGTATAGCTACTAAATAACCAAGAATACCCCCCATAAATAGTGAGGGAGCAAATACTCCACCAACCCCACCGGTACCTGTAGTTATTGATGTTGCAAAAACTTTAAATATTAAAAGCAGCGTTAAAAATCCGGCATATACCCAAAAATTATCTTTAAAATCATAAAATATACTGTGAGCCATTAATTCATGTCCATTACCCGACAAAATAGACGTTAAAGAAAGATACCCCTCCCCAAAAAGGGGTGGAAAAATAAAAATAAGTACACCCAGTAAAACACCACCAACAAGAAATTTACCATACTGTTTTTTCACTTTGTCTAACCATATTTCGGTTTTCATGGTCATTCGTGTAAAATAAAAGCTTAAACAGCCGGCTATAATACCCAGTATAATATACCAAGGTAAATTACCCAATACAAAATGCTCTTGCAGTTGAAACGAAAAGAGTGCCTCGCCATGCCCCATAAATAGATAAGCCAAAACAGCTGATGTAACCGCTGAAATTAGCAAAGGTATTAATGATGCCATGGTAAGATCGAGCATTAATACTTCTAGGGTAAATACCAATCCGGCCATGGGAGCCTTAAAAATTCCGGCAACGGCACCAGCAGCCCCACAACCTACCATTAAAATAACCTGTTTGTAATTAAGCCTAAACATCCGGGCTAAATTTGAGCCTATTGCTGCCCCAGTTAAAACAATGGGTGCCTCAGCTCCTACCGATCCACCAAAGCCAATGGTAAAGGTACTGCCAACGATGCTTGAATAGGTGTTGTGGGGTTTTAATATTCCATTTTTTTTCGACATGGCAAAAAGAATTCGGCTAACTCCATGCCCAATATTATCTTTAACAAAATATTTAACCCAAATTGTAGTAATAATTATACCAATACCCGGCAATGCAAAATAAAGATAGTTTACACCGCCAATTTCCATTTTTTCATCAAGAAAAAGATGCGTATAATGAATGGTGCTTTTTAAAATAATTGCTGCTAAACCACTAAAAATTCCCACAACAAAACTTAATAAAAGTATAAATTGCTTTTCTTTTATGTGCTTTCCTCGCCAGACTACTAGCTGATAAAAAAATTTCTTCATTTAATATGTTGGAATGGAATATAATAACCTAAAACCCATGCAAATTTAGGTTTAATTGCATGATGTACAATTTATTAAATCTTAATATTACGGAATTTATAGTAATAAGGTTACGATACCCCACTGATACTGTAACGGAAACGAATGCACTGAAGGCTTAAACCATTGGGATAGTTACAATAAATGCTGTAAGCATATTGTCAATAGTTTTTAAATGAATATCTCCCCCCATGATCAGCATTATTTGTTTACTGAGGCTTAAACCAATACCTGATCCCTCATCTTTTGTCGTAAAAAATGGCACAAAAATTTGTTCTTTAATCTCTTGAGGTATTAAGGGACCGTTATTAATTATTTCTATCCGAAATAAATTATCATTTTGTTTTAGTTTTACAACAATTCTTGGATTTTCAGTTTTGTCATGCACCAATGCTTCAACACCGTTTTTAAGAAGATTTGTGATTACCTGAGACAGTAATTTTTCATCAGTTACAGCTAAAGCATCTCTCAAAATATTTTTTTCAAATTCAATTTGTTCAAAACCTTCAAATCCACTTGCAGCAAGTATGTTTTTCTCAATTAAGTCCGATAAGTTTACCTCAATAAATTTAGGCTCGGGCAATTTTGTGAATTTTCTATAGTTGTCAACAAAATTCATTAACCCAACACTTCGCTCCTCTATAACCTCAAGACCTTTAACTATATTGGCAATCGTTTTTTGTTCTAATTGTGAAGCATCAATTATTTCATTGTCTTTGCTAAAATAGCCTGATATAACTTGCGACAGAGTTGTAATGGGGGCAATATTATTCATAATTTCATGCGACAAAGTTCGGGCAAGTTTTATCCATGCATCAACTTCACCATTATCAAGCTCTTTGGTAATATCGCTAACAGCAACCAGCTTCATTTTTTCTTTAGATGTAATTAGCTCAGAAAGTTTAAATAATAATTTTTGACCATATTGGTTTTCGAAAATTACAGAATCCTGATTGCGCTGCTTTGCATCTTGAACTATAAATTGCGGTAAGCTAGCATCTATTTTTTTTAGGGCATTTATATGATGGTACTGCCTCAGTTTTGTAAGCTTTTCTGCTGTTGGATTTAAATTTATGATGCGTCCATTTTCGTTTACAGAAAATAAACCTGTTGCCGATTGATTAATAACCAAACGAAAATATTGCTCTTGAGTGCTAATTTCTATTTTGGTTTGCTTAAACAAATCATTAAGCCTGTCCATTCCTTTAAAAACATCATCAACCGCCTTACTGCCAGTCTTTCTAGGTATCTTTAATGTAGTATCTTCATTTTCAATACCTAACAAAAAGAAAGCTATCCACCTATTAATGTTATTAAAATAGCGAATTGTGTTAATTGTTATAATAACTATTCCTAAAACTCCAATTATGAACAAGGTATACGTTTCCATTTGAAACCACGACCATGCTGCGAGGGCAGAAAATAGAACTATAAATAGAATTCTAGTAATTATGGCTCTATAAAAATGTTTGTACTGCATAATACACTTTACAATTTATATTTTTTTAACTTATTGTAAAGTGTTTGACGCGTTACACCTAAGTTTTGAGCCACAGCACTCATATTGCCATTTTCTTTCTCAATACTATCAAGTATCAATTGTTTTTCCATTTCCTCTATAGTTAATTTTCCATTGTTTGATTTTAAAGTATTATTGCCACATTTAAAATTAAAATCATTTGCTGACAATTCCTTTTCGGATGCCAGAATAACGGCACGCTCAATACTATGCTGCAACTCACGTACATTTCCGGGCCAATTATAGTCGAGTAATTTTCGTTTTGCTTGTGCTGACAAGCTTAACTTCGATTTATTATATTTATTGGCATAGCTGTTCAGATAAAAATCGGCTAATAACAACACATCATTTTGTCGATCGCGAAGAGGTGGAATTTCAATGGTTATCGCATTTATTCGGTAAAGTAAGTCTTCGCGAAAAAAACCATCTGTAATCATTTGATCCAAATCTTTATTGGTAGCCGATATTAGTCGAATATCAATACTCGTTGGTATATTTGCCCCAAGTCGAGTTATTGACCTATTTTGCAAGGCTGCCAATATTTTTGCTTGTAACGAAAGTGACAGGTTACCTATCTCATCTAAAAAAAGGGAGCCTTTATTTGCCGTTTCAAGTTTTCCTGCCCTACTTTCTTTAGCATCGGTAAATGAGCCCTTTTCATGTCCAAAAAGTTCACTTTCAAAAAGAGTTTCGCTAATGGCACCCATATCGACACTCACCATTATTTCATTATTGCGGTTTGAGAGTCGGTGAATTTCTTGAGCAATTATTTCTTTCCCAGTACCATTTTCACCGGTAATTAAAATATTTGCATCGGTAGCAGCTACTTTCTTTATAAGATCAAGTACCTTTTTCATAGCAATCGATTCGCCTATAATTATTTGTCCCGGCTTATTAATTTGCTGTTTTAAATTCTTATTCTTTTCGCGCAACGATAAATTTTCTTTATTGCTTGCTCGTAATTTTAAGGCTGCATGTAATGTTGCAATAAGTTTATTGTTATCCCAAGGTTTTAAAATAAAATCGAAAGCCCCTTCTTTTACGGCTCTCACTGCTAATTCTACATCACCGTGGGCAGTAATCATTACCACACTTATTGAGGCATCAGTTTCAAGTATTCGCTTAAGCCAATATAACCCTTCGTTGCCGGTATTAATACCTGCTTTAAAATTCATATCGAGCAAAATTACATCAATTTGGCTTTGTTGAAGCGTTGACAAAAGAGCATTTGGGTTTTTTAAGGTATGCACTTCATTAAACTCAAGTTGCAATAAAAGTTCAAGTGCAGTAAGCACACTCTTATTATCATCGATGATTAATATATTTCCTTTCATTTTTCAAAACAAACAAGTTAACAAATCAGTAATTTGTATATATTTTTAATTGGTATAATTTGATTGGCATTTATTGGTACTTTCACTAAAAAACTTAGTTTAGCATGGAATTATTACAATCCTTTTTATACGAAAATACACATTTGTTTAGATGTAGCAATAGCTGTGTAAAAAAATTTTACACAATGATTTGTAGATAATCAATTACCTATTAGTTAGCTTATTGATAAGTTGGGAAAATATGCTTTATGGGAGTTCCGTTTCCTTTTCCACTTTTAATTGAAAAACTACCTTCATTCTTTTCTGTAAAATACTTGCACAAAAACAAAACTTAAACAACTTCTAATTCACCTGAATAATTCATGCATTTAGTTTGATGTAGATGTAAAGCCAGTCCCGAATTTATTTCGGGTGCGTCGGAATCCGCCGATATATCTTTATATTTCATCCCGAAAGCCTTCGGGATCGCAACAGCCTGTTCCAGCTAGTTCCGAATTTATTTCGGAAAACTTGATTCGGAAAAACAGTACCTGTTCCGCCATAGCGGAATGCATTAAAATAAATGCACTTGGAAACTTTTTTAAAAATTAAATTTCTATCTAATACCTAAGTTGAGCGATTCGAACAAAGTGAAGAGGCGCTTTACTTAGGTATAACCCTCTCGACCTCCGGTACGGGACAGGCTGACCTAGGAATTGTTGGTTTTCACATTTTGAGTAGCCTGCCCCGATTATTTCGGGGAAACGAAAAGTATGAAAACCTTACAAGACCTCAGTCGATTGAGCA
>JAQICC010000177.1 GCA_027858735.1 Salinivirgaceae bacterium | reverse complement strand
AAAGTGCATTTATTTCAGCACATCTACTTCCTTGCAATCCCTTTGAAGTAGGGAACTACGTCGACAGGTATTGCAAGTTGTATCTGCACTAAACTAAACGCATGAATTAATCAGGTTAGTAACTATTTAAATTTTATTATGCGTCTTTTTTGCCATAGAATTGTTTTTTTAAACAAATAACGAACCAATCTGGTAAATTAAGAACGAAAGCACCCAAGCTAAACCAGTAGTATAAGCCACCATTAATAAAGCCCATTTCCATCGTCCCGATTCTTTAGCAATAGCACCTACTACACCTACACAAGGTGAATAAATTAATATAAATATTAAGAACCCTAAGGCCACAAGCGGTGTAAAAACCAATTGTCCTTTCTTTTTACCAGAATCATGCTTTAAAGTCCTTAATTTATGGGTAAGACTCTGGTCAATACCATCATCATTATTTTCAGCTTGCAACAGTACGCCAATGGTACTAACCACAACCTCTTTTGCTGCTGTTCCACTTAATAAAGCAATTCCCATATGCCAGTCAAATCCTAGGGGTTTAATAACAGGCTCAATAAAGCGGCCTATACGCCCTAACCAACTATTCGTTAGCTGTTCGCTATTCATTTGCATTTGCAATGTATTTATCTCTATTTCAATTGAATCAGTATTATTAAGATTGGCGCTTTCAGTTTGCTTTATAAGTTGAAATATTTCGGATTCATAATTTTTGCTATAATTAACTTCTCGAGGGAAATACCCTAAAGCCCATATAATTATTACCGCTACAAGAATAATACCTCCAACTTTCTGTACATACTGAGCCGATTTATCCCACATATGTTTAATAGTACTCTTAACCGACGGTATTCTGTAAGGTGGTAACTCCATAACAAATGGAGCCTCCTTAGATTTAAACATTGTTTTGTTAAAGATGTGAGCGGTAACAATAGCCAATACAATACCCGTAAAGTACAATCCAATAAGAACTAATGTAGGGTTACCCGGAAAAAAAGCACCAATAAAAAGAATATATACAGGCAATCGTGCACTGCACGACATAAAGGGTGTTATAAGCATGGTAAGCAGCCTATCGGTTTTATTTCGGATGGTTCGTGTTGCCATTATGGCAGGAACATTACAACCAAAACCCATAATAAGGGGTATGAACGATCGGCCATGCAAGCCTATTTTGTGCATAAGTTTATCCATCATAAAAGCTGCACGAGCCATATAGCCTGTATCTTCCATGAATGATATAAATAGAAATAAAATAACAATATTGGGTAAGAAAACCAATACACCCCCAACACCGCTAATAATGCCATCGGTAATTAAATCATTAAACATTCCCTGAGGCAAGGTCTCTTTTAAAAAACCATTAAGAATTCCAAAACCTGCATCAATCCAATCCATTGGGTAGCTACCCAACTGAAAAGTTGAGAAAAACATAAGGAACATGAAGAATAGGAATAAGGGTCCTCCAAAAACCCTATGAGTTAAAATTTTATCAATGGTATTGGTATTTATCCAACGTTTTGATTCACCTTGCTTTAATGTTTCATTTAATGCCCCGCTAATGAAACCGTATTTTGCATTCGTAATTATACTTTCACTATTTTCTCCAATAATTCCTTCAATACGGTCTATTTCTTTATATGCGGTCTTTAATATTTCTTTATTTTTAGTGTTTTTCGAAACAAAGCGTATAGCGTGCCCATCTTGTTCTAATAATTTAACCGATAGAAAACGAGGTGACATTTTGGCCATAATACGTTTATCGACACCAATCTTTTCTCTGATTTTTTGAATTGACTGCTCAACTTCTTTTCCGTAATTAATATGAATATGTCGAACTATTGGGTCTTGATTTTCATAAACATCAATTATTTTTTTAAATAAATTATTAAGCCCTATACCTTTTGTTGCAATGGTAGGAATAATAGGAATGCCTAGTAGTTTAGCTAATTTTTCAATTAATAAAATAGATCCTGCATTTTCCAGATCATCATACATATTAAGAGCAATAACTACCTTAATATCCATGTCAATCAATTGAGTTGTTAGGTATAAGTTGCGCTCTAAATTTGATGCGTCAATTACATTTACTACAATATCGGGGTTGTTATGAAATATATATTTTCGTACATATAATTCCTCTGGAGTATAAGCTGTGAGTGAATATGTGCCGGGTAAATCAAATAAATCAAACTTATAATTATCTTGTTTGTAGGTATTATGTTTAGCTTCAACAGTAACCCCACTATAATTACCCACGTGTTCTTTGGCTCCCGAAACAAAATTAAATAATGACGTTTTTCCGCAATTAGGGTTGCCAACAAAAGCTACATTAATGTTTTTTCTTTGTTCATTTGCTGTCATTTTAAGTTTTTCAGTATCAACAATACCTTCAAACTCTTTTTCTGGTATGTGTAAGGCCATTTCTGGAGTAATTACCTGAATTAACATTGCTTCCGACGGGCGAAGTGACAAATGGTATCCCATTATGTTGTATTCAGTCGGTCCTCGGAATGGAGCCTGTTTAATTACTTCAACCAATTGACCTTTAACAAAACCCATTTCAAGTATTCGTTTTCTGAACGAACCATGGCCTTTAACCTTAACAATTACTGCCTTATCCCCTGTCTGTAAATCAGCTAAATTCATAAAAAGTAAATTGATGCTCTCCCATTTAATTGTTGGTGTCAAAAGTAATTATTTTTTTATTTAGAATTAATAAAAATAAGTACATAACATCACAACATGTTGTGATTTTAATGGCAAGTTTTTTGTTAATCTTTAAATAAGTAAGGTGAAAACAGTTGAATCTGACAAATATGTTTGTTGATTGATATATTATTTTAATAATTAAACCCCGAATTTTTCGGGTAACAAAATGTTTTTGCTTTTATTGCACAGTAATTCTTATACCATGGACGAAAATATTTTCGATAAGCTTAGAGAAATGTCAGGAAAATTTCCTGAGAAATTTAATATTCTGGAAGAACAGATTGATGTGAAAGTTCAAATGGAATATTTTAAGTTCTCAAAAAAGCATAAGAAGAATATAGATAAAAAATCGCAGATTGATCTTGACAATATTCCTAATATCAACAATGAAGAGTTGGATATTGAGGAAAAGAAAAAAACACTTGTAGAGCTCGCTTATATTGACGATCCAAAGGCTTTTCGTTTTATTGAAGAGTACATAAAAACTGCTCCTAAGGAGTTGAAAGATTGGGTCTTACTTGCAATGCAACAAAGCAAAATGTTGTTGGAAAGTTCCTTGCTTAATGAAAATCAAATATTTATTTCAACAGGTCTTGGTGGAAAAGGTAACATGCTTAGGTATTTCATTGTATTAATTGGTGAAGGAATTACTGAGTTTGCCGAGTTTCAGCAAAAAATGGTTTCGTCGGAATTTGAGTTTGCCTTAAAAAACAACAATTGCCAACTTGAAAAAATTGAGTTTGAGGAAAAATATGTAACCATGACAGCTCTTATTCCGTTTGATGTTGCCTTTCAGAAGGTATTTAGAACAACCCTTGCGGAGTGCAACCAATATGGTAATTTTATAAAACCGAATTTTCTGGTTACCAATGTTAAAACATTAAACATTACCGAGATAAAAGATTTTATTGAAAATAATAAATCTCCAAATAAAGAAGAATTTGAAGACATTGATTTTGACCCTATTGATGATGATGAAAAATAAAATAAACCTTGCATTACAAGTATTGCCACGTGCTGCATCGAAAGACAGCTATGCACTTGTTGATAAAGCCATTGAAATAATTGAAAACAGTGGTGTGAAATATAAAGTATGCCCTTTTGAAACGGTGCTTGAAGGATATTACGATGAACTTATGGAAATAGTAAAAAAAGTGCATGAGCAGTGCTACAATTCCGGCACTGAAACCATGATGACCTATATTAAAATACAGTCGAGTGCAAAAGGCGATGTTACGATTGATGATAAAATGGAAAAATACCAATAAAGAAAAAGATATGATTAAACACATTGTAATGTGGACATTAAAAGATGAGCACAATGGTAAAAACAAAACTGAAATTGCAGAGGAATTAAAAAGCCATTTGCTAAGTTTAAAAAGCAAAATTTCAGAATTAAAAAGTATTGAAGTTGGTTTTAATGCAATTCATCAGGATAAAAACCACGATGTGGCCATTGTAACAGAATTTGAATCATTTGATGGCCTGGCTATATATGCTCAACACCCAGAACATTTAAAAGTAGGTGAATATTTGAAAGGAATTGCCACAGGTCGTGCAGCAATTGATTTTACATTGGAATAATTATTTATTATAGCAAAAGAAAAGAGGGCAACTTTTTATGAAAAGTTGCCCTCTTTTTACAATATAATTTCGAAATGTTATTTTTTTTCTTTTAAATCTTCGAACTCCACATTTGTAAATTCACTGCTTTCCGATTCAACTTTCTCCATAATTTCAGGCTGGTTTTTTTTAATATATTCTACAACCTCAGTCAACCCTTCAGCAAACTTTTCAAAATCCTCTTTATATAAAAAAAGCTTATGTTTTTCGTAATGGAATTTTCCATCTTGTTCATAGCGCTTTTTACTTTCGGTAATGGTTAAATAATAATCATTACGTTTGGTAGCTTTAACATCAAAAAAGTAAGTACGCTTTCCTGCTCTTACCGATTTTGAAAAAATTTCTTCCCTGACTCTTCCGTTTTCTTTCTTATCAAATCCTTCCATCATCAAAAATGCTTTTTATTAAAAACTGTGTTGCTATTTTTTTAATGTTTAAAAAACTCTTATATCGGCTTTTGAGTATTTTCAAAATACTTCATCAAATAAACACATTTGTTTGGTAAAAAAAAACACTTGAAAAATAATTTTGTCAATCAACTTTAACAATGCACATCTTATTAAATGAATATCAGGACGATACAAGACAATTTAAATTATTAACTATAACCTGAATAATTCATGCGTTTAGTTTGATGTAGCAGTAAAGCTTCCGAATTTTCTTCGGGAGCGTCCGAAAATCGCTTCACGTATCGATATATTTCAAGAGTTTGGCAACTTGGGTCTCGCCGACAGGCAGGCAAAACAGTACCAGTTCTGCAATAGAGGAGTGTGTTAAAACTAAACGACCCGGAAATTTTCTTAATAATTATTTTACATTATTCAGATTGCCTTTTGATATTTATAATCAGGGTATTACTACGAATTTAGTAGAAAATAATTTTATAAAGAGTATTTTTTAAGTGAGATATAGTAGGCAGTTCTCTGTAGGCAGTCAAGTTTACTGAGAACTGAAGACTGAGAACTGAAGACTGAGAACTTCATACTTAAAAACTAAAAAACTCATATAATTTTAACCTTGCCCACAAAATTGGTAGTAGAAACATAATCAGAACATTAAATCAATTTTGAAAAAATTTATGAATTAATCAAGATAAAATTTTAAAGCCATAAAAAAAAACTTAATTTTGCTGCCGTATTAAGAATAATTATATAATATATAACGCTCTTTAAATAGATGATTAGCAGACGGTTGTTAAGAATTAAAGTATTGCATATTTTATATGCATATTTTAATAGTAATGATGAAGGCATAAACAAGTACGAAAAAGATCTTTTTTTCAGTATTGAAAAATCGCATGATTTGTACCACTTGTTTTTTCTATTATTACTTGATGTAAAGGAATATGCTCAGAATAAAATTGATAGAGCAAAAACAAAAAGAGTACCTACCCAAGAAGATTTAAATCCGAGTTTAAAATTTACGGAAAATCGTATTATTAAGCAACTTAATAGCAGTAACCGGTTATTTAAATATATCGATGAAAAAAAGCTAAACTGGGTAAATCATCCAGAGCTTATTAAAAAGCTATACCAAGATTTAATAGATTCTGAGTTGTATGCTAAATATATGGAAAGCGAAACTGACTCATATAATGCTGATAAAGAATTTATTATATCATTTTTATCGGAATTCTTGGTTGATAATGACGATCTTTATCAGATTCTAGAAGAAAGCTCGATATTTTGGAACGACGATATTGAGTTTGTGCTAAGTATGAATATTAAAACCATACAGAAAGCCAAATCAAGTAACATTGACATAAATCTTTTTCAGTTATTTAAAAATGAGGAGGATAAGGATTTTGTTAAGAAGCTATTCAGAATGGTTATTTTGAACCATAAAGAAAATGCCGATTTAATTCAAAGTCATATTAAAAATTGGGATGTCGATCGTATTGCACAGCTCGATTTACTTGTGTTGGAAATGGCTGTTACTGAAATTATTCAGTTCACAAGTATACCAGTGAAAGTGAGTTTTAACGAGTATATTGAATTGGTTAAATTTTACAGTACCGACCGCAGTAATGCTTTTGTTAATGGTGTATTAGATAAAATTATACACAAATTAAAAGAAGAAGGAAAGGTTAAAAAAGCGGGCCGAGGTTTAATGGAATAAGATAACTTGAGCTAAAGATTCAAGAACATTGAAGTTTTTTAAAAATGGTGCGAAATTTGTAAACACGCTAGTTGAAACGTATAGAAGCAATGAAACAAAAGGTATTATTGATATTGATTATGGCAGGTTTTTTATTTGCAGGATGCTCAATAAGTCCTGATAATAAAAAGGTTGCAAAAAAAATAGATGTTATTGGCGATGCCAGTGAAACTCCTATAATATACTTTGAGAATACTGAACATAACTTTGGTAAAATATTCCAAGGGGAAAAAGTGTCATACACTTTTAAGTTTCAAAATATTGGATTAAGCGATTTGATTATAAAAAATGCTACTGCGAGTTGCGGTTGTACTGTACCAAAATTTCCTCGTAAACCCATAGCTTCAGGAGAATCGGCCGATATTGAAGTAATATTCGATTCAAGTGACCGACATGGCCGTCAGCTTAAAACGGTTACTGTTTGGACCAATTGTAATCCTGAAAAAATAAAACTTCAAATAACATCAGAAATTGTTGAACCTAATTAAATAAATTTAAAATGAACTTATTAACAATGTTTTTAATGCAGCCAACAGGCGATCAAGGAAATCCTTTGACTTCAATGCTGCCACTAGTATTAATTATTGCAATTTTTTATTTCTTCATGATTCGTCCTCAGATGAAAAAACAAAAAGAGACACGCCAGTTTCGTGAAGGAATTCAAAAAGGAGATAAAGTGCTTACTGTAGGTGGAATTTATGGTAAAGTAAATGAAATAAAAGATAATGCAGTAATACTTGAAATTGCTGACGGCGTAAGAATTAAAGTTGACAAAGCTGGATTAGTAAAAGATAATTCAGATGTAGCTGCTGCACCCGGTAAGTAAATAATAATATTGCTGCAAACAGCAAAGAATAGTGCCCGATTGTATTTTGATTGTTGTTAAAAAGAGTTTCAGATAAATTTTATTTGTATTTTTGGCATCAACCAAAAAAACATTCGGGTTTTTTAATATTATAAATAGATTTCATAAGTAAAATTAAGCATTGGAAGAGAACGCTATTCATAAGCTAAAACAGTTGTTAAATAAAAAGATATTTCAACGGATAGATCGAAAAATACTGGTTTACATGGTATTTGTTGCAATATCGGCTGTGTTTTGGCTTTTAAATGAACTTAGCAACGATTATACAACCACCATTAACTACCCTGTGCGTTTTACCAATGTGCCCAAAAACAAAATTTTGGTTAGCGATTTACCAAAAAAGCTAACCTTAAATGTTAAAGCGTATGGATACACTCTGGTACGTTATAAACTTAGTCCTGCCGCATTTCCGGTAGTTATCAATTTAAAAGAATTTGGCAATAATATTGCTACTCCATCGGTTAAACAATTTAGACTACAAACCCGAACTATAAGGCAAACAATTGGCAAACAGATGCCAAACGATATCGAAGTGCTTGATATTTATCCTGATACTATATTGTTTCAATTTGCTAATATTATTGAAAAAAAGGTTCCAATAAAAGCCAATGTTAAAATGGAGTTTGAAGATGAATGTATGCTAAGTGGCAATATTTATTTTAAACCTGATTCCATTATTGTAAAAGGGCCGAATACTTTAATAGATACCCTATCGGGCATTTATGGTAAGTTTCAAAAATTCGATGGGTTAAGTAAGCCCCTCCAAAGAAATATTGGACTTAAGGAAATACATAAACTGAGTTTTGAAAAGAAAAGAGTGGTAATGTATCTGCCTGTTTCAAAATTTACTCAAGCAAATTTTGAAGTTACTATACAAACAAAAAATTTACCCGACACGCTTGAATTGAAAACTTTTCCAAGGCTTGCCAAAGTTACTTGTTTGGTAGCTCTCGATGAATACGATAAAGTGGATAGAAAAGATTTTAAAATAGATGTGGATTATAACGATATAGAGAATCTTTTAAGTAACAAATTGGGCCTTAATTTGGAATTTGCACCTTCAAATGTGACAAACGTTACGTATTTTCCTGAAAGTGTTGAATTTATTATTGATAAAAAACCTTAATATTTCATGTTGATTCTGGGCTTAACAGGGGGGATTGGTGCAGGTAAATCGTTTGTTGCTAGCGAGTTTACTAACGAAGGTATTCCGGTATATAATTCCGATGAACGTGCAAAAGACCTAATGGTAAAGGACTCAGCCATTAGAAGCGAATTAATAAGGCAATTTGGTAACGAAGTATACCAGGATGGCGTATTAAATAAAAAACTGATTGCAAAAAATATCTTTAATGATAAGCAGCTAATAAATTGGATTAACGATTTGGTTCATCCTGCTGTTAAAGGCGATTTTGAAGCCTGGTGTGCGATGCAGGAAGCACCCTTTGTTATTAAAGAGACTGCCATTTTAATTGAGAGCGGAGCATATAAGCAGTGTGATAAAATTATAGTAGTTTCTGCACCCCTAAAAACTCGAATTAATAGGGTAGCTGAGCGTAGTAATTTAACACCAGATGAAGTTAATAGCCGCATTCAGAACCAACTTCCTGAAAAAGAACGATTAAAATATGCTGACTATGTAATTAATAATGATGGCACTAAGCTTGTATCGGATCAGGTGAAAAATATTATGAAACAGATTATTGAGATAAAATAGAATATATTATGAGTTTTGGAAAGTGGATAGCTGGCGGCTTGGGTTGGGCTGTTTTTGGACCAGTTGGAGGAATCATTGGTTTTTTAGTGGGTAGTGCTATTGAAGGATCAACTGCAAAAAAGATAACTGGAGGACAAAGACGAGAAGGACCTACAACCCGCGGCGATTTTATGGTTAGCCTTATAGTACTTACAGCTGCTGTAATGAAGGCCGATGGAGTTATTAAAAAGGGCGAACTCGAATATGTGAAAGAATACTTTAAACGGTCGTTTGGTGCCGAAGCTGCTACCGATGCAATAAAAATGCTACGCGATGTGTTAAAGCAGGAAATTCCTGTAGCCGATGTTGCTCGTCAGATTGGTAGCCACCTTGACAATTCGTCAAAACTTCAGTTATTACATTATTTGTTTGGTATTGCTAAATCTGATGGTCACACCCACAGAAATGAGGTAGAAATAATACAGCTAATTTCTAATTATATGGGAGTTAGCAGTAGCGATTTTACTTCAATAAAATCGATGTTTTACAGCGATATGTATGTAGCATACAACATATTAGGACTGGATAAAAATGCTACCAACGATGATGTAAAAAAAGCGTATCGCAAAATGGCGGTAGAATATCATCCCGATAAGGTAGCTTATTTAGGTGACGATGTACAAAAATCGGCTAAGGAGAAATTCCAAAAAATAAATGAAGCTTACAAATCTATTAAGAAGGAAAGAGGAATAGCCTGACCCAGTCTACAGTCTTCAGTCTTCAGTCTACAGTCTTCAGTCTTTAGTCTGCGAACTGAAGACAAGTTTGAATAAAACTATTTATTAGAATATTTCTAAATTTTACAATAGTACTCCATATTTATTATTTGTTATGCTATATTTGCCAACTATTAAAAAACAAAAAATCGTTTTATGTTAAAAGATATTTTAGCTATTTCAGGTCAACCTGGTCTTTACAAGATGGTTTCGAATACCAAAAATGGAATTATAGTGGAAAACCTTGAGAATGGCAAAAGAATGCCTACTTATGCTACGGCTAAGGTTAGTGCGCTTGAGGATATTGCCATTTATACCGAAGATGGTGAAGATAAACCACTTGGAGAAGTTTTTAAAAGCATTAGAGAGAAGGAAAATGCTGGTGCAGCAATTAGTCCAAAATCTTCAAACGATGAACTTAAGAATTATTTTGAAGAAGTAATGCCTGAATATGACAAAGAGCGCGTATATGTATCGGACATTAAAAAGGTATACCAATGGTATAATACTATTCAAAAATTAGATATGCTTGACTTGCTTGATGTGAAAGATGAAGAAAAAGAAGTTAAGGAAGATGCTAAGGAAGAGATAAAAGAAGCTGCAAAAGAGTAGTTGATTTGGAATATTAGTATTGAAGCATGGCTATTGGTCATGCTTTTTTTATTAGTGAAACTCAAATTTTTTAAAAAAATATATAGAATTTTGTAAGTTTAACCCTAGTTATCAATGTCGTTTAGTTAAGCTTTTTTCCTTCTTTCCCGAATTCTCGAAATCTTTCTCAGAGCCTGTTCTAGCCAGTTTCGAATTTATTTCTGAAAACTTGTTTCGGAAAGAGAATACAATACTGTCTTACTCTGGGAAGCCAGTTCTGAAATTGTTTTGGAAAAGTACCTAGCCTAAGATTAGGGAAAAGGGGAGTTCTTAATTAAAGGGCTCACCTCGATTTGGAATAATACTCAATCCTTTAAGTGATACTATAGCAGCAATTATTATACCCAAATTGAGCGATTCGCTATCGCAAATTTGCTCAATCGACTGAGGTCTTGTAAGGTTTTCATACTTTTCGTTTCCCCGAAATAATCGGGGCAGGCTACTCAAAATGTGAAAACCAACAATTCCTAGGTCGGGGTTATACCTAAGTAAAGCGCCTCTTCACTTTGTTCGAATC
>JAQICC010000076.1 GCA_027858735.1 Salinivirgaceae bacterium | reverse complement strand
GAGTATAGCTGCAGCTGACGCCGGTGCCGATGCTGTCTTGGTTTTAAATCCGTTTTATTATAAAGGATTAATGACTACAGATGCTTTGATTGCTCATTATCATGATATTGCAGATGCCTGTCCGATTCCCGTAATTATTTACAATATGCCTGCAAATTCAGGAATGGATATGAATGCCGATCAAATTTTAGCCATTGCAAATCATCCGAACATTGTCGGATTAAAAGATTCGGGCGGAAACATTACCAAAATTGCAGATATTATTGGCAGATCAAAACCCAAATTTCAGGTGCTTGCAGGTTCTGCCGGATTTTTATTATCTGCTTTTACGGTAGGTGCTGTTGGCGGAATCTTGGCTTTAGCCAATATTGCTCCTCAAGAATGCCTCAATATTCATCAATATTTTGAAGATAAGAATTTTGATAAAGCAAGAGAATTACAGGCAGCTATGATTCCCGTAAATACTGCTGTTACTGCAAAATGGGGTGTTTCCGCATTAAAAGCAGCTATGGATAGCATCGGACTTTATGGTGGAATGGCACGTAAACCTGTTCAAGCAATTGGTGAAGATGCCAAAGCACAACTTTTGAAGCTCCTAAAACAAAACGAAATCACAAACATTTAAGATTACCAATTATGAAATCAAGAAAATTATTAATGATACCCGGACCAATTGAGTTCGAACCCGAGGTTTTAAGCGCATTAGGACAACCAACAACCAGTCATGTTGCTCCTAATTTTATTCAAAGTTTTGGCAATGCTATGCGGATGATGAGAAAAGTGTGGTTAGCTCCTACAGGACAGCCTTTTATTATGGCGGGAACAGGAACTTTAGCTATGGATATGGCAGCAGTTAATTTGATTGAAAAAGGCGATAAAGTTTTGGTGATTTCAACAGGTTATTTTGGCCTTCGTTATGCCGAATTGCTTTTACGTTACGGTGCCGAAGTAACTTTTCTTCAATCTGAAGTCGGGGATGTTGTTCCTTTGGAAATGATTGAAGATGAATTGAAAAAAGGTGATTATAAATTATTGACATTCACGCATGTAGATACTTCTACTGCTGTTATGGTTGATCCTAAACCTATTGGAAAACTAGCTCTAAAATACAATGTTTTAAGTATACTGGACGGTGTTTGTTCTGTAGCAGGAGAAGAAATTCGACAAGAAGAGTGGGGGATAGATGTAGTTTTAACTGCTTCACAAAAAGCGATTGGAGTTCCTCCCGGATTAGCTCTTTTAGTCGCTTCTAAAAAAGCGATGAATGTTTGGAAAAATCGTAAAACTCCTGTAGCAAATTATTATTCCGATTGGAGTAATTGGTTGCCGATTATGCAAGCTTATGAATCGGGAAACCCTTCTTATTTCGGAACTCCTGCGGTAAATTTAGTGATGGCCTTGGAAAAGAGTCTTGAAATTATTTTAGACGAAGGTATGGATGTTCGTTTTGCACGTCATCAATTAATGGCAAAAGCTTTCCGCGAAGCAATGAAAGCAATGGGATTAAAAAATATTCCAATAAATGATGAAGTTTCAGCGGCAACTCTTTCTGCACCTTATTATCCCGATGGAATAACTGGCGGACAAATGCTTGCTCAAGTAAATATAGAAGGAGTGATTTTAGCAGGTGGATTATTACCTGAGATTAAGGGCGATTATTTCAGAATCGGTCATATGGGTTCTATTAATCGTGCTGATACTTTGGCTACGATTAGTGCTATTGAAGTTTCGTTGAAAAAAGGCGGTCATATTTTTGAAGAAGGAGTTGGAGTAAAAGCTGCCCAAAGAGTTTTGAGCTAATTCGTCTAATGGTGCTTTACAAGTGAAGGCTTCACTCTGAGTGAAACCTTCACTATATATTTAAGAAAACGCAAAATTTGTAAGTCCTTAATATCTAATGCAAATTATCTTGGCGCTTTAGTATAAAACATTGTCCTAATTGACTCTTGTGTGGCCTAACTTTTGGGCTAATTCATTATTTGATGCGATATTTATATTAACAAATTGTTTTTACCTTTGAGTTACTCTGTGTCTTCTTTTGCCAAAGGCATCCCTTCGGGAGTGTAACTCAGTGTAATAGCTATTCCACAAAGAACCACAAAGCAGACTCAAAGTTTAACTTCGTTGAGGGCTAGCGCCGTTCACAAAGAAAAATCTTCATCAAGAGAGAAAATGAATTATCAAAAATTATTATTGGTTGCGCAATTGAAGTTCATAAACAATTGGGGCCGGGATTATTAGAATCAGCATATCAAGAGTGTTTGTACTATGAACTAAATCAAGCAGGTTTAATTGTTCAGAAAGAAAAACCAATGCCTATAGTTTATAAAGAAGTTAAACTTGACCATGGCTACAGAATTGATTTGTTAGTAGAAGAACGAATAGTAATAGAAATTAAAACTGTTGGCATACTCAACGAGGTTCATACTGCACAAGTTCTTACATATTTGAAATTAGGTAATTATAAACTTGGTTTACTTTTAAACTTTCATGTCTCTGTTCTTAAAAATGGAATAAAAAGATTGATAAATTAATATCAGCGCATCTCCATTGGAGTCCTTATGACAAATAACGAAAATGCTAACTTCTAATCAAGTCATGCATAAATTTAAAGTGAATTCTTTAACAAAAGAATCAAAAAACACTTAACTTTATGGTTCAAAATAAAATATTATCAACTCATGACTAAAGAAACAGCAATAAAATTATTCAATGAAAAACAAATTCGTACACATTGGGACGATGAGCAGGAAAAATGGTATTTCTCAATTGTTGATGTAATTGGTGTATTAACAGACAGCCCGAGCCCAAGAAAGTATTGGAGTGTTTTAAAAACGAGATTGAAAGTAGAAGGAAGCGAGTTGGCTACAAATTGTAGTCAACTGAAAATGCTATCAGCAGATGGAAAATATTACAAAACAGATGTTGCTGATACAGAACAGTTATTA
>JAQICC010000225.1 GCA_027858735.1 Salinivirgaceae bacterium | reverse complement strand
TTACTTGACTTAATTGTATTAATTGCTTTTTTATGGGTCAAAGCCAGCTCTGATATTCTTGTAGTAATTGTTTCAGCAACCGGAATTGCTCTGGTTTTTGCCGGGGAAAAATGGTTTTTACATTGGAAAGAAAATGAACAGAAAGAAAATAAAATAATGGAGTAAGCCGAAAATCCTTTAGAGTAGGCATTTTAATCACTTAATAATTCGTATTATGAACAAAGAAGATTTCAAAAACAAAGCGAAAAAAAGCATTGATGATATTTTCGCAAAGATTGACGAATTGGAAGCTAAAAAAGACAAGGTCAAAGAAGATTCCAAAGCAGAGTATGAAGAAAAACTTAACAACTTGAAGACTAAGAGAAAAGAACTTCAGGCTAAGTATGATGCGCTTAACAATGCTTCTGATGAAAAGTGGGAAGAGGTAAAAAGTACTTTTTCTTCTGCAGCAGATTCGTTTAAAGAGGGGTTTTCTAAAATCGCATCTCTGATTTAATGCAATTGAAACCTTGGAGCCAAAATTGTCTTTGCTTTATTGCTAAATTGAAAATTAGACGAACTAATCTTCCTGTACCCCAGCTTATCAAATACATGTTTAAGCAATGAAAAACTATTTCTTTTGGAATAAATAATTCGGGTTAAGTACATGTAAAAAAAGAAGGATCGCCATTAGTTTGGGTGAAGATAATGTGTGAATGATGTAACTTATTTCTGGAGGTAGGTAACTCCTTCAGAATAATACAACTCACCTTTGTATCAAGATGAAAAATAACGAAAATGTTTTCTTTTATAATTGAAATAAAAAATTAAAATAATATGAAACAGTTATCATTATTTGCAACAATCCTATTTTTTTCAATACAAACGCTGGTTGCTCAACAAATTGAAAGCAAGAAGTTTTCAGTTGGAATCATGGCTATGGGAGGTGGACGGTATGATGATGTGCGGATGTGCGTTGCTTCTCCTGCCGGTGTAAAAGGTGGTCCGATTGGCGACATTATGCTTGCTTTTAGACATAGGAAGAATGATAAATTTGCCTTTGTATTCAACTTACCTGTTTTTCGGCCAGTTTTATTTGCGGCGGCTTTTAACTTGCTACAGTTTGAGCCTGAGGTTAATTTCGAAATTCATAAAGCAATAAACGAGAAAAGAAATTTCTTCTCTGGTCCGGGACTTGGCCTGAGTCTTAATTATGGACCGGATTATAAGTCAAATAAAAACAATCCAACAGAATCATTTTTTTCTATTGGGCCTATCATTAACTACCAGGTTGGATTTTTATTTAAAACTAAAGTTCAAAATAGTATTGTTTTAAAAGCTTTTTACATTCCATTATTTTCCTCCAATGGCCATGATAACGGAAATGTAGCAGGAGGTGCGTTGCAATATGCCCTCTATTTTTAACTTCCTCCTTTTAAAGAATTGCATCCCTAAAATGTGTGAATGATGAAAATTATTCCTAAGATTCTGTAACACTTATCCTGTCTTAGCAGATTAACTTAGCCGTTTATTAATACATATAAATAGATGAAAGAAAAGAGTGATGAGTTGAATCTGCCTGATAGCCAGGCAGCCCAAAAAGAAGAAAAGACGTCTCAGGGTTATCCAATCTATCCTGATGGAGATGACATTTACGTAAACTTTCAGGAAGAAGAAGATATAAACCCAGAAGATACTTCCAAAACAAAAGAACCAAACAGCAACAATGCAATAAGAAGGAAAGATCTGGATGAAGCTCACAGAAAAAATGACCTCGATATTCCCGGCGCAGAGCTTGACGACCTTCAGGAAGATATTGGAAGTGAAGATGAAGAGAATAACTACTACAGTCTGGGTGGCGACGATCACAACGATTTGGATGAAAATAAAGGAGAATGATAAACTTACGGAATCCACTTAAAGTGTGAATGATGTAAATTTTCATAAAACCTAAGTTGAGCGATTCGAACAAAGTGAAGAGGCGCTTTACTTAGGTATAACCCTCCCGACCTCCGGTACGGGACAGGCTGACCTAGGAATTGTTGGTTTTTACATTTTGAGTAGC
>JAQICC010000218.1 GCA_027858735.1 Salinivirgaceae bacterium | reverse complement strand
TTTCGGGGAAACGAAAAGTATGAAAACCTTACAAGACCTCAGTCGATTGAGCAGATTTGCGATAGCGAATCGCTCAATTTGGGTTCTAAAAATTTTACGTGATATTAGAGCTTAGACTTTAGATATTAGACTAAAAAAAATTAATTTTCAATGTAATTCTAAAATCTAGTATCTAATGTCTTGTTATAATATATACGAATTTCATTCGTAGTCAAACCTATGGTACTTTCAGTCCATAGTGGTTTAGTTACACAGGTTATTTCTTGTCAGTTCCTAACAACCTTCTTGAAAATCATAATCATTTGTCCATTTTTTATTGGGCTTTGAAAAATAAGGTATACGAATAATTGAAAGTAGTTTTAGTTCCAGTTTTTCATAAACTATGTAACGGTATCAGAATAAAAAAATGATTTAAAGCTTTCGTCTACAAAGTTTTTATATATTTGTGAGTATCTGATTAAAGCTAAATAATGCCAAATAACAAACTAGACCTCAATAACATTTCCAAAACAGAGTTGCATGATCTGTACGAAAAAGTGCTGGAAGAAAAGCACAAATTGGAGTTAGATCGTATTATTATTGATCGACAAATCTTAAAATCTAAGCGACGGACTATTGACGTGTTTGGAAAGATGGTTGATGTTAAAAAAGCCCAAAAGATAATTATCAATCAAAAGAAAGAGCTGGAAGAAAAAAATATCGAAATTAATAGACAAAAGAATGCTGTTGAAAAAACATTTAAAAAGTTTAGACAACGAACCATTGAGCTTTTTGGAAAAATGATAGACTTAAAAAAAGCTTACAAAATTATTCAACAACAAAAAGATGAAATCGAAACTCAAAGAAAACTTCTTCAGGAAACGAATTTAAGTAAGGATAAGTTTTTTAGTATTTTAGCTCATGACCTAAAAAATCCTATCGGTGGTTTTTTAGGACTCACCGAGATTATGGCAACGAAAACGAATCCACTATCTCCTGAAAAGCAACAAATTTTTGTTGAATCGCTTCATGAATCATCAAAACATCTTTATAACCTCCTCGAAAATTTACTTCATTGGGCACGATCCCAAACCGGATCTTTACAACTTAATCCACAAGTTGTTTATTTAGACTATTTACTTGAATCGGCTATAAGTCAAGTAGCAATGAATGCTCAATTGAAGAAAATTACCATTCGGAAGCAAAAGGGTATTTCAGTAATGGTTTTTGCCGACGAAGATACAATGACAACAATTCATCGTAATTTACTCTCCAATGCCATTAAGTTTTCAAACCCAGAGAGTTTTATTGACATTTCGGTTTCGCAAAATGAGAAATACGCTACAATATCAATACACGATTATGGTGTAGGTATTTCTCAAGAGGATTTAGGCAAACTATTTCGAATAGATCAAACGCTTAACAAATTGGGGACAGCCAATGAAACGGGCACTGGTTTAGGTCTTATTCTTTGTAAAGAATTCATTGAACTAAATGGAGGCAGCATAAAGGCAGAAAGCCTTAGAGGTAAAGAAACTACTTTTAGTATAACTGTTCCATTATTCGATAAAACCAAAATGCCTAACAATACCAAGTAATAGCCCTTGCTAACCCATAAAGCTCAAACATCATTTGTTGTTAAAAAATCAATCACCATGTCGTGGAATTAGATGCTAATTTCAATAATACCCAACAGCTTAAAATACATTATACTTACAAAAATAAGTGTACATTTGTAATATACATACAAAGCAACAGTTAAGCGATGGATTGATGAGGTTACTACACTAATAATCATTAATTTAGGTTTTTGTGAGAAGAACGCATACGCTTGATCCGAATTAATGCGCCTGAGTTAAAAAGTGTAATTGACTTTCAAATACGGAAGGCAAAACATGCCCGAAATGTTGTTAAGAAATTTTGTCATGAAGGAAGCTCTGTTCAAATTACAACATCGAAAAACAAGCGCGATAAATATGCCCGCTACATTGCTGAAATAACTTTTAACGATCAGAATATTTCTGATTATTTAATTGCAAACGGATGCGTTAAAGAAGTTAAGTTTTAAACAGCCTTAAACATAAACTTAAAGGGTAACTCACTTAAAGTATTGCCTCTAATTTCCATAATTTTCGACCACGAAGCATCTAAAAGCCGAGGTGTTAAAAAAAAACTGCGTTGACTTGGAAGCTCTCGGCAGGGGCAAGTGTTTAATTAAAAACACTACAAAAGTAGGGCAAATTAATACGTGCACAGGGATCATGTACTTAAATTTACAACAAACTTGAAATGGAAACGTTGATAATTCCATAGTACGCTTAGCTAAATGTTGCCAGTAATTAGAAATGAAAGTGATACATGATTATTTGATAGAAAAGAATATTATCTTTGAATAAAATAATAAATAAAATGACAAATAGAGAGTATATAATATCAACAATGAAACAACATAAACAAGAGCTTCTTGCGTTAGGTGTTGCAAAAATTGGTCTGTTTGGTTCATATGTAAGAGAAGAACAAACGGATAAAAGCGATATTGATATTCTTATTGAATTTGACCCTGACAAGGAGAATTTTGATAACTATATGACCATTTATGATATTTTGGAAAAACTTTTTAAAAATGAGAGGGTTGAAATAGTTACGAAGAATGGTTTAAGCCGCTATATTGGTCCTCAGATTCTTAAAGAAGTGTTGTATGCATAAAGATTCAATTGAGTATTTAAAACATATCCTTGATGAATGTGCTTACATCAAATCAGTTATTATTTCAGAGTTAGACAGAGGTGATTTTATTGAAAATGAAACGCTGAAACGTGCTGTTATAAGGAGTCTTGAAATAATAGGTGAAGCAACAAAGAAAATATCAGTTGATCTTAAAATTAAATGGAGTTCTATTTCATGGAGAAATATGGCAGGAATGAAAGATAGGTTACATGACTATATTGGGTGTTAACTATTCTATTGTTTGGGATGTAGTCAGGAACAAAATTCCGGAACTGTTTGATCAAATTGAAAATGTCCTAAAAGAAGAATCAAAAAAAGAATAAGTGAAATTACTGGCACCATGGTATACGCCAATGCAAGACAGTTAGCGGCTTTCAACGGTTCAAGTATCTGGACTCATCGTTGCTTAAACATTTTCTTGGCAATATAATTTTTGTACAAAATTAGATTGTTTCGGATACTATTTAATTTAGTTATTAATTATATTTGCAAAATCGTACAAGGAAATGCGAATTTTCAACAAAATGCGCAATCCCGAGTACTCGGGAGACTGTATTTTAATCGGCTTGGAACAAGTGGTAAATAAAGTAGTTACTAAGCTTGCACTTCGCATCCGTAATCGTTATATGCAATGCAAAATGTTTATAGATTAACTAATTAAAAGGAAATGAAAAACGAAAAGTACTTAGGTCGAGGAATACATAACGAGCAATTCATAAAAGCACTAATGAGTGGTAATTTGAAACCAATGCTCGAGGTAATAAATACTGATAAACACAGCGATTTAGATGTACAAATACGAAACAACTATTTGAACATTTATTATGCCGGAGGAAATATTGCCAGGGTAAGCAGTGAAAATAGTATTGATTTTGATAAGTTTTATTTCTGTTTGGAAAAAGATAAATCGAGAAATGAAATATTGAAAGATCAGGCTTTAATGGACAATCTGAAATTGAAAAGAGATTTACTTATTGGGAAGTTCAGAAATGGGGATTATAATGAGTATTTTTTAGAGGCAAAAAAAGTTATGGATGCATGGCTTTCCGAATACCAAAAACCAGAGCGTAAAGAACAGCATCAACTCTCCATTGAGAACCGCTACGGTCATTCAGATTACTCTATTATTGACTTAAAATATCAGGTAAGTACCGAAAGTGCTTTTGCTTGTAAGCTTCTCAATGTTAAGGGCAAAGCTAAAAAGCCCAGATTTGATATAATCGCTGTTGATAAAGCGGGAAAGCTTTGTGTTATTGAGTTTAAGAAAGGAACTGGCGCAATTGCCGGGGTATCAGGCTTAAAAGAACATTATGAGTGTTACAATAATTCAATTGGGCTTAATTACAAACCATTCGTCGATGAAATGAAAAATCTTTTAAAGCAAAAACAAGCTCTTAATTTAATCGACAAACAAGTGGAAATTATAGCGCCTTTACCCGAATTCATGTTTGCCTTTTCATACGCTACAAATCATAAGATAAGAGAAGACAGAATATTTGACAGAGAGTATAAGAAATTAAATGCAGCAATTCATGTTATCAAACTGAAAGAGGGAAGTGTTAAACTACTGGGTTAATATGGCACTACCAAATACAAACGTAAAATTGATAAAATTAGCTTTACCAAGAGTGGAATAGGTGCAGCGGACGAAAAAAATAGTGGCCTAAAGAGAAAAATAAAAGTATATTTGAAAAAAAAATTATGGAAAATCAATTTAGTAAAGTTACCAAGAGCAGTGATTATACCGACACTTGTACTGCTGATTATAAGGAGTACTACCAGTTGCATATTTTAAGTTATTCGCAAATATTTTCGAATTACTACAAAAAA
Source organism: Salinivirgaceae bacterium (assembly GCA_027858735.1). GTDB lineage: Bacteria > Bacteroidota > Bacteroidia > Bacteroidales > SZUA-534 > GH45. Next base: position 2,892 of record JAQICC010000218.1, on the reverse strand, counting down.
ACCGAATTTGAATTGGATCAAGTCAAAAGTAATTCGCTCAACATATTAGACTCTATACAAAAGAAAACAAGCTTTCCTATTGATGCGAGCTTATATGAAAAGGATGGGATATTATTAATAACAGATAGCGATGAGCTCATTAATTACACCGATTTATTTGATTTTAATATACAGCAAGGCTGCTACGATTATGCCGATCATGGCATGGATTTATTTGAATTTATTGGAGAACAGCCTGCAGACACCTTTGTTAAAAATGCTTTAACTACTGTGGGTGCGGCTTCATTAATTACAGTAGTTGAACCATTTATACCCGAACTATTGGAAGAGCAAGCCAGTATTCTGGAACATTATAATAATATGCGCGATGAGGATAAAGCTTCGCCAAAATATTTGGTTGAAATTTATAAAATAGAAAAAGATTATTTACCTAAAGTTACGCACGAGTTTAAATGTGCCAGCATAGAATCGGCTACATCATTGCCTGAAATAAAGTCGTTGGTATTAAACGATGAAAGAACCACAATGCTTGTAAAAGAAATAGTTAGCAATGAAATAGTTGAGGGCAGTTTAGACGAAGCAATTGAAGGCATTAAGCACGCCAAGTGGGTACGAAAACATCAAGCCTTAATTAATGCGGAACGACGGGAAAAAATGGAGCTTGATAAAGACGGCCCTAATTTTTTAAGTAACGAAAATAATGCTGATAACACCGATGTTTATGAAGAAGGTGACGACGAGTACCAACCAAACTTTTAAAATGTACTCTTTTAGTACAGCTTAGTTGTATTATTATTATTATTATTATATCTACACTATAGTTAGTGAACATACAAGGGAGAAAACCAATAATCCATAAAAGTTCTATGTAATATGAAACTTTATTCGTATCTTTGCGTCATAATAAAAAACTGATTTTGGATTTATTACGGAAACATAAGTTGATTAAATTGAAAAACAAGAACCGTGGTAACGCAAAGTTGTCAAAGGCGATTGATAAACTGATTTCCAACATTGAATATGCAGAATGGACAAAAAAGACAGATGTAAAAGCAACCCGTTCTGATGCAGACTGTGTACATAGCGATGGATTTTATTTTTTTGATTTGAATATTCATCGAACTATGATTTTAATTGTATTTGAAGATAATGAAGCTACTGTCGTTTGGACAGGTTCACACGATGAATACGACAAGATTTTTAAAGGGAATAAAACAACAATTGAAAAATGGTTACGAAATCAAAAACTGATATAAAATGGATAGATTTTCAATACAAAACATACAGAAGCTAACTTCATTATCAAGTGAGTTGGATTACGAAAAAGCATCTTCATTATTTTTAAAACTACGAGTTTTAGAGAAAGAAGATGAATCATATAAACCGATTAGAAATCATTTACGAAAAATGATTACGGATTATGAACAGAATAATTGGTCTGATGATAATTCTATTTCAGATAATCAAATAAAAGAAAGTGATTTAGCAGAAGTATTAGTTCAAGCTGAAAATGAATTTGTTCAAAAAAGAAAAGAATTGATTAAAGAAAAGCTTAAAGTTGCAGGTCTTAATCAAAATGATTTAGCAAAAATTCTTGGACATAGAAAAGGATATATGTCTGAGCTAATTAACGGATTGCGACCATTTTCAAAAGAGGACGTTGTAGTGATTAATCGACTATTTATGATAAATCTTGAAGACCTAATACCGACATTTATCAAACAAGATAGAGCTTTTCACATCAAAAAGACTTTGAAAGCAATGTCATATAGTAAGATAAGACTCTCTAAAAAGGATTTTGATTTACAATTGTCTTGATAATTAAGGAAGTATGTTCACTAACAATGTGGTATAACAAAATGCAAACCAGTTAGTTAACTGCAATGCTTCAAGTTATTTGGACTCAGCGCTGTTAAAAGTCTTTCATGGCAGCATATCTTCATTACATCTTAAGTTGTTTCGGGTTCTTTTAAATTCAGTTTATAATTATATTTACAAAAACGTACAAGGAAATGCGAATTTCCAATAAATTTCGAAATCCCGAGTACTCGGGAGACTGGATTTTTAACAGCTTTGTACAATCAGTAAAGTTAGCAGTAACTAAGTTTGCACTTCGTATCCACCAACGATATGTTAAAATTTGGACATCGTAGCATGTAATACAAATGGCTTTACTACAAAATCGGATCGTCACAATAATCCCTTCTGCCACATTGTTTGCAGAATTTTCCCATCCAAACTTCGTCGAATTGCATCATTATCTGGTCAATAAAGTCGGGGAGGGTGGTAATTATGCCCGATTCAAAATTTCGTTTATTAGGGCTTTTCATTCCTAAACCGGCACCTGTTAGGTTGGCCGAGCCAGTATATGCAACTTTCCCATCAATTACAATATGCTTGAAATGCACCCGTGGGCAAAGCTGACGCTCCATGGCTTTCCATAAGCCTGGGTATTTATCAAAGCTTTTTTTGTAATTGGGTCCGGGTTCTTTGGCATGTAGCAATCGAATGGCAACTTTGCGTTTAACCAACGAATCAAGTACAGCTAAAAATGACAGAATAGAGCCTTTATGCTTAACATGCAAATCTTTAATATCGGAAGTACCTATCCATACAAATTGCTTTGCTGTTGCAACCGGGACAATAACTTGCTCATAAAGCTGCTCATTTGTAATGAATTTTATGCTCATAGTGTGAAATTTTAAAGTTCAAATTTACTAATTTAAGCTTTGCTAAGTTGAGGTAACATTCATCAAGTGTTACAAACAAAGTCCTACCTAAGTTGAGCGATTCGAACAAAGTGAAGAGGCGCTTTACTTAGGTATAACCCTCCCGACCTCCGGTACGGGACAGGCTGACCTAGGAATTGTTGGTTTTCACATTTTGAGTAGC
>JAQICC010000208.1 GCA_027858735.1 Salinivirgaceae bacterium | reverse complement strand
AGGCTACTCAAAATGTGAAAACCAACAATTCCTAGGTCAGCCTGTCCCGTACCGGAGGTCGGGAGGGTTATACCTAAGTAAAGCGCCTCTTCACTTTGTTCGAATCGCTCAACTTAGGTGTAATACTGATTAATATTTTAAGTTTCATATAGCCTGAATAATTCATGCATTTAGTTTGATGTAGATGTAAAGCCAGTCCCGAATTTATTTCTGGTGCGTCGGAATCCGCCGATATATCTTTATATTTCATCCCGAAAGCCTTCGGGATCGCAACAGCCTCGAACTTGATTCGGAAAAACAGTACCTGTTCCGCCATAGCGGAATGCATTGAAATAAATGCACTTGGAAACTTTTTTTAAAATTAAATTTCTATCTAATATGTTTTTCAGTTTGATAATCAGCATGTTTATTGCTTTTTGAAAAAGTTTATGAATTAATCAGGATAGGTAAATTTAAGTTTATGTATGAAATAATTACACCCCAAAACTAGTTTGTGAATGTTTTATAATATTTGTTTTTTCAAGGAATAGAAGGTTAGGATAAATGGGTGGAATATTAATATCAATAAATAATTTGAATTTTATTCATTCAATCAAAAACAAAATACAATATATAATATTGGTATAGTATTAGTTATGTAATTTTTAGTATATGAAATTGAGTATTTTTAAGTGTTTAATTTTATATGTTTTAATCGAAAAGTAGGATTTATTTAAACAATAGTTAATTTGAAGATATAATTATTTTAGTACATTGATGGCTTATCTGAAAAATTAATATCGCATCCTTATTGGTTTATGAGTGTATGTTGTTCACTCACAATAAAAGAGGGAAAACTAAATCAACATTATATAAACTGAAAATAAATTAAGTATGAAAAAGCAATTCTCATGGTCAAGGTTTAAAATATCAAAAACCTATATGATTATTTTAGGACTATCAGCTACGCTATGGTTTTTATTTCGAGTAATTCCGAAACCAAGTCGAGCAAAGTATCCTTGTATGCAGGCCGCTGCACCAATAATGTCATCATTTGTAATTTATATGATTGCCATAAGCGCCTCAATGTTTTCGTTTAAAAAGTTCAAGCAATCCATGCAATCATCAAAGCATCTTGTTGCATCGGGCTTTCTTTTTCTTTCAGTGTTGTCATTTGCATTTATTTTTTTAAATGATAGCAAGGAATCAATAGCACGGGCTTTAGAAACAGTGGATGAAACTTTTCCGGTAAATTCAAACGAACCTATTGGTGAAGCAAAAGGAATGTTTCCTGGTAGAGTAGTTTGGGTGCATAATGATGAAGCTACGAATTCTAATTTTGAACCAGGTAATGGTGATTTAGTATATAATGATGATAATACAGACGTGGTAGTGATTAAAAATATGCTTGAATCGTCCTTGATGCAATATACTGAAAAGGCAACAGCTGATGAAGCTTGGGATGCAATTTTTAAATCGCATAATAATTCAAAAGGTAGAGGAGAGGTTGGATATTCTGCAGGAGAAAAAATTGCTATTAAAATTAATTTAACCAATGGAAGTGCAAAAGACGATAGAGCGGATGCCTCGCCACAGTTGCTAATTGCATTATTACATGAATTAACGCTTAATGCAGGAGTAGCACAAGAAGATATTATACTGGGCGATCCTTACCGCAGCTTTAATAGAGACGAATATACTACACTAAAAAGTACCTACCCTGATGTTGTTTACGTTGATGGCCGTGGTGGTAATGGAATTATCCAAACCGTTGCTACTGATACAGCCGTGTTGTTTTTTGCAGGACCTGATGATGAAGGTAATATGATGGAATCTTCACTGCCGACACATTATATGGAAGCTACTTATATGATAAATATGCCTATATTAAAGACGCATAATGAAGGTGGCATAACCTTGATAGCTAAAAACCATCAAGGTTCATACCTGAAACCAGGTGATCCTGAAGAAGGGCAATATGCCATAAAAATGCATTATAGTTTACCTGCAAATAGCAGTGGTACAGGTAAATATCGCCATACTGTTGATTATATGGGGCATGAACAAACTGGTGGAAAAGGTTTGCTGTATATTGTTGATGCTATATGGGCTGGTGAAAGCTGGCAAGGTTATGTTAGTAAGTTTAAATCATATCCGTTTAACGATGATTATCCAAGTTCAATTTTTATTGGTCAAGATCCTGTAGCCTTAGAATCGGTTTGTTTTGATGTGTTATTTGAAGAATATGCCACTGATGACAATAAAAGCGACTATCCTTTACTATATAAAGAAGAAATTGCCGATATGCTTTCACAATGTGCCAGTAGCGATTATTGGCCTGCAGGAATAACTTATGACCCAGAAGGTGATGGTACTCCTTTAAAAAGTTTAGGTGTTTTTGAGCATTGGAATAACCCAATAGACAGGCAATATTCACGAAACTTGGGAACCGGTGAAGGAATTGAACTTAAATATAAAAATTTGAATGAACCAGGACAAACTCAAAACGACACATGTTTTGCTGAAGTAGCCAGCATCCCTGTAGTGGTTGATGCTAAAGCTGATGATGCTTGTTGGGCTGATGCTGTTTGGAGACCAATTAATCAAGTATGGATGCCCTTTGGTGCAGTTATGGATGAAGGAGACTTTGAAGGTAAATTTAAGGTTAGTTGGGACGAAAATTATTTATACATGTTATTTGAAATAGTTGACGATTCATTATCGGATGATCATATAGATCCGTTAGATAGTTGGTGGGCTGATGATTGCTTAGAAGTATTTATTGATGAAAATCGCTCGAAGGGTGATCATACAAATAATAATAATGCATTTGCATACCATGTTAGCCTTTCGTATGATGCTATTGACTTAAGTCCAGAAGGCTCAGGTATAAATTATAAAGACCATGTAATTGTTAAAAGGGAGACCATTGGTGAACATAAATATATGTGGGAAATGGCGTTCAAAATTTATGACGAATCTTATGATCATTCAAACCCAGAAGCCAGCCTCCAGGTTTTAAAGGCAAACCAAAAAATTGGTTTAGCCGTAGCTTACTGCGATAACGATGAAACCCAAGCACGAGAGAATTTTATTGGCTCAATGGTTATGACAGCTGCAACAAACAATGAAATGTATCAAAATGCCGATCATTTTGGCCTTTTTGTTTTGAATGATGCAGCAAATCCAAATAGTGCTCCTGTTTGTACAGATTACGAATTTTCTATTGAAGAAAATTCGCCAAAAGGAACTTTGGTAGGAACAGTTGTTGCTAGCGATATTGATGGAGATAATTTGCAATATAGCCTTAGTTTTTCAGACTTATCAAATGCATTTTCTATTGATGAGACAACGGGCGAGTTAATAGTTAATAATGAAGATTTATTGGATTTTGAAACTGTACAATCTGTAACTCTTGAAATTGAGGTTTCTGATGGAATTGCAAAAGTAAGTTCGGAAGTTGTTATTTCAATAACAGATATTGAAGAGGTTGGAATAAACGACAACGAAATCTTGAGTTTCAAGGTTTACCCAAATCCTAATAACGGAGTATTTACCATACAACGAGTAAATAACGAATCGGCTATTTCAAAGGTTGAGCTTTATAGCAATAATGGTGCACTAATGAGTACGAAATCATTTGGTAACACTTCAACACAAAAAGAAGTATTGGTTGATTTTTCTAAATCAAAGCAAGGTATGTATTTTGTTAAAATTTATACTGAAACTAACGTTGTAGTTAAGACATTGAATATTCAATAAAATAATAGTAATTAAATATTTAAAAGCCTCTTCGGAGGCTTTTTTTATTCACATAGTTAAGCCCAAACACTGCGTTATAGATAAAATAAAAGCCATTAACGTAGCCATAATGTTTTTCATCCATATTGTAAAAAATCTTACGTGTCAAGTCAGGAATTAACGTTCGGGTGTACTCGAATTATTTTCTTCCCTCTCTGCCCTGCGAGCATCTATCCCAGAACCTTTTCCGAACGTGTTTCGGAAAAGTGCCTTTAGGCGAAGGGGGAATAAAGGCTAATTTACCCGTATTATCAATGTTTGACTTGATACTAGGATGATACCCTAAATCGAGTTACATCTTTATTGATAGGAATCATAGAATCACGTAATGGTTGTCATTAATAAAAGTATTTTTAAAGGAGAGTAAAATGAGATGATTTTTGTTTAGTAGTTCGGTTTCAATAGGTATTGTTTATAGGAATTCTCATAGTTAGTGTCAGCAAGAAAACTCGGGATTTTCAAAAAAACATGGATGTTAAAATTGAATTTTGAACACGATCAGTATATTTTTTGTTAAGTTTTCATAAATAGATTCATTTTTACATGTATTATTGATAAATAGGAACACTTAAATTCAATATTTTTTTATTTTTTGCATACCTATCCCTATGATTTAATATTTAATGATCCTTCTGAGTTTAATTAGGCTGCTGAGGACAAGATGCACTTTTGATTTTTATTTCGAGAAGCATTCTCTTGCTTTAACAACTCCTTACCAATTCTTTGCAAATTATGCGCTACAATACCCATACCGACATAGCGTTTAAAACCATGAAAACCTTTATCTGGACATCTATCTAATCCACTATGTTCTAATTCATTAATATTCGATTCTACAGCACTGTGTTTATTCCTTAATTTTTTAAACTTTGTAGAGTGTTCTTCTTCTTTTTCCTGCTTATTACATTTGCCCTTTTTAGGCATTATTACAGTAGGGATTTCAGTACTTAAAATCCATTTATTATCCTTGTGCCAGTATCCTTTATCAAAACTCCAACTCAATATATTATACTTTGATAATACACGATCAGCTGTTGACAGAACAATCTCGGAATCAGATTCATTTTCCATGATATGATAATCGATTATTAACCCATATTGATCTGTAGTAATTGACAATTTTTTACCAAGTTCTACATTTGGCCTAGATTTACCTTTGGTTATCCATTCTGTATATTGTTCAAATAATGAAAATATTTTTTCCTCATGAGGAATCTTCTCGCCTTTTATCAGTCTCCGATCCACCAAGTCAACATGCTTATTTAAAAGCTCTGTAAAACGCTCTAATTCAAACATTTTGGCAAGATCGGCAAAGTCATTCAATGGTAAACTATCCTTAGTCTTATTTATTTTGGTATTTAAAGCTGTAGCCTTTGCAAAATATTGTTTTGCAACTTGAATTAATCTTTCATTTTTACCTTTCCCTCCAGATGCGCTTGCTTGGCCTACTGCTCGGGAAAGATTTTTTAAAGAAGAGTACCAATCATGAGACTTTCGCCACCCTTCGGTAGATGGATACTTTCTTGTATACCAATTGACAATATCAAGAACTTTGCGAGATGCATCCCATAATAAATTATAATCTGTAGGAAAATGCACATCTGATTCAACGACAAAACTATCTGTTTTTGCACGTAATGCCTCCACTTCTTTTTTTTTAAAAACTTTTTTGTGCCCAAATTCAATGATTATATCATTGATTTTACTTAATGTTTCATTGTCAAGTAAATGTACATTGTCAAGTATTCTTTGGTAGGATATATCCCTTCTGTCTATTCCGCTTTCTGTCTCAATACCAATAAGTTGCCGCAAGGTGGAATCAGAACAGGTCATGTAATGTAGACGGTCATAATCTAAATTTAGAGCCAAACGATATTGAGAAAGCACAAATATTTGCCATAAATTTAATCCCGGTCTGCCGGTTTTTTTCTTACCATCTAAAATCAACTTCTCTAATAAGTTGAATATCTTGCTATTGTATTCAGGAGTTTTGTATATGGTTAATAATGCCAATACTAAAGCTGGTATATCATCACGACTTTTAAATAAAACAGGGGTCTCCAAAATAGGTTTAACTCCAATCTCTAATTGTTGCTCGAATCTCTTTCTCATTTTTCTATTCAGTCAGGTTATTGCTAAAAAGCTTGCGAATCTCAAACCGTTAATAGCTTGAATTTAAGAAATTTAACAAAATTACACAAGCTTTTATCGATAAGATTCAAGCGAGTTATCAACAATATAATGTTGATAATCAGGATGGTTAGGGTTTACGTGCAGACACTAGTTAGGATAGAAATAAGATTTAATTAAGATTTTATTCGAGTATTAGTTTATGATGCTCCACGTTCCCATTTATTTTTAATTTAACAATGTACATGGTGCATTTGTGCACTGGAAATTTAATTGAATTACTACTACTAAATTCAGGAATTGAAATGTTATTTTCAGTATAGATTTTATGGCCGAGCAGATTGTATATTTCAATATTAAGGCCTATTACTTCGTTTATGTTATTTTGAATATAAAGTGTTCCTCTATTTGGATTGGGGTAGAGTATAAAATTATTGTTTTTATTATCGGTGTTATCATTACAATTTACTCCGAATGAGTTTAAACTGAAAAAATATTGGGTATTTGCACTAACATCACATGGTCTGTTTATTAAAAATGATTTTATATTTGATTCTATAGCACTTTGCCACGATGAATAGGAATCTGGAAAGCTCCATCGCTCGCTATGCCCTGTAATTTCATTTTCATACAATTGTTTAATGCTATTGTATTTGTTGAGAGTGTTGTTGACCTTAAAGTTATTATTCAATAAAAAATTGTACCTATCAATAAATAATTCTACAAATTCTGAATTAGTGATAAGCTTTCTGAAAAGTAAGGCTGCATCAGGAAAATAGGGCCATACATCTATGTTGTCTTGTGTTAAATGAGTATACATATTGCGAGCTGCATTACTGCCATAGCCTCCATCAATATCGTAAAATATCCATTTCCATTTGCTATCTGTATTTTTTGTTTTCCACCATTTATTATTACTTCTTGGCCAATCTTTATTGGCAAAAAACATCTCGGCGATATGATAATCAATAAAGCTATTTATATCAATTACCGAGTTTATATACTCATAGTCTTTAGTAGAAGAAAAGTCCATATCAATTATTGTATCTTTTAAATCCCAAAACAGATTACCATAATACAGTTCTTCCATTATTACCGAATCATCATCAATACCATAATGAGCTTCAATATATTTTTCATCAATTCGCTCTCGTATAGTGTGAATACCCCAATATTCTCCGTTTATAAAAACTATTGATGGTCTAAAATCTTGGTAATCAATATTTAGATTGCTTACAATATTGTGAGCTAGAGCATCTCCAAATATTGTTTGTGCTTTTGAAGCCCCCATGGTAGTGCGCAGTATAAAACAATTGGTTTTATCTAAATCTCGGTTAGGAAATAATTTATAGTTAAAATATTTATCTCCATAATTATTACGAGCATGTATTCGTAAAGATTTTTGAGCACCATAACGCGTAAAACCGCCAAAAATTCTTGCTCCTGCATTTTGAGCAAAACCTGATTTGCCATTTGAATCAAAATATTCAATATGTATAGGTCTTTCCCAATTATCGCCTCTTTTAAAAAAATTACCTGTCCAATATGGATTGTTAGGATTATAATGAATACCGGGTACATAAATACCAATAGTATCATCAAAGAAATTTTCACCCTCAGTGATTATTGAAATTACAGGAAGATTATAATTATAAGTGGAATCAACAAAATAAGTGTGAGAATAAACCGGGCTTACAATCGAATCGTTCATAAATAAAGCACAGCGCAATACCGTGGCTTTTTTAACTTTACGTTGCGGTGATCGCCACGGTACACTTTTATCGGGTGTATTATCTGAGGTTGTTGGAATTTCGGAATAAAAATTTGGTTCATTGTTTCTACATTTAATGGGTATTCCGCCTCGGTAAGTGCTATCATTTGTATTCGGGATATCTCCATTTAAGGTATAATGAATTTTTCCTATGCCAATAGTTGTTATTGTTAAATTAAAATCATTTTGGTAAAAGCCTGATAGTTTTGAAAAAATTAACTGATTATTAACGTTGTTGAAAGTATTGCTATAACCGGGAGTTGCATTATGCAAAATGAAAGTTGTATTGCTGCCATCGGGAAGTCTACCGTATGATTCATTGGAATTAAGAGGAATTGACGCAAATGAATCAATGATAATGTTAGATTTTGATGTGAGTATTATGGGTTCACCATCTGCCGATATTTTAAAATTAGTATGCACCTCTCCATTAACTAAAGTGTCTTTTCCTGAAGCAAAAATCAACAAAAAACATTTTGGATTTAATTGGATATCAGGCACTTCCCATTTTAAGGGATTTTCTTCATTATCTGACAATTTATAACCTTGCAATGAAATGGTATCATTCGAATTGTTATATAATTCAATAAAATCTGTATAATCACCTTTATAATCGGTAATTATAGAGTTATTTGAGGCTAGGAATTCATTGATTACGATACTTTGTGAATTGGCAACAATCACAAAAAAAACATAAATAAATGCAATGAATATTTTTTTATGGGTCATCATAGTTTGCGTTAGGCTAGACTTAAATTTGGGCTTAATAAATTACATGTAAAGTAAACATAACGCAATACTTTATGCAACAAATATTAGTACTTATTATTTTTTAGTTATCGAGTTATATAGTAAATCTTACTTTTAACGCAGTTAATCAATATATATATTGATTATAAAAGATGAAGTTAAGTAGATTACATTGTTTGAAAATTAGCTTTCTAATTAGCCTGTCCATAAAGTCGAGAGTTTGAGCTAAAAAGTTCAAATTCGAGGCGTGTGAAAAATTCAAACCGCAGTATACTAGTGTATTCGAGGATTTGGATTTTGAGCGACAACAGCCTGCCC
>JAQICC010000206.1 GCA_027858735.1 Salinivirgaceae bacterium | reverse complement strand
GCTACTCAAAATGTGAAAACCAACAATTCCTAGGTCAGCCTGTCCCGTACCGGAGGTCGGGAGGGTTATACCTAAGTAAAGCGCCTCTTCACTTTGTTCGAATCGCTCAACTTAGGTTATAGTGTAAATCCATTAATTGGAAAAAAGTATTTCAATAAATTTGATGCTACCAAAGGTACCAATGATATTTTTTTGAAGAAGAAACCTGAAAATGGGTTTCGTATATTTTTAATGGGGAGTTCCTCCCTTGTGAGTTTTCCTTATGAGAAAAATTTAATGGCTTCACGAATTTTGCATAAGCGTTTGCAAGATGCTTATCCTGATAAGGAAATAGAGGTTGTAAATACGGCTATAACCGCCATAAATAGCATAACATTTAACGATTATATAAAAGATATAGTGAAATATGAACCTGACGCTATTCTGTTTTATCGGAACTTACTGGCAACTTTCCTTATTTTATAGGGGATAGCCCCGGAAAAGTTACTTTTGTAGCAACAGAAATATTATTTGCTAATAATCTGTCTAATAGTGCATTATGATTTTTTTGTTATTTTTAGTAATTCTATTGAAATAAAATCAGTAACTTGTAAAGCACCATAAAGTCAATCGTTTAAGATTTGTATCCACAGATTGGTGATTTTTTATTCCCTTAACCCTTGTAAACACTCAATTTCTAAAAGTAAGTTCCGTTTTATGCAGGCCATAACGAGTTTTATGGTGCATTCGGGGTTGGTTCGCACGAAACTATATGTAAGAATAAGGCTATTCGTAACCTGCATTTTAAAATGATGAATTGGCGAATTTATGAGCTATTAAGAGGGGCTTATACGAAAAATTCGATGGCTATTGTTTTAGCCCCTTTTCATGGAATAATTAAATGAATTTCATGAATGCGTTGGGATTATGGAGTAAAGTGTGAACCCCTCCCGAAACTTGTTTAGAACAGGCTTCAAAGGGGGGGGGTGATAAGCTGAAGCTAACGAGTTTTCCCCTTGATAGCCGATTTTACATCGGTTAAGTGCCGATAACTTGTCCCGATTTATCGGGAGGCGAAGGAATATATTTCCTTGTAATGTCATGCTTAATTTAACACTGAAACAGAAAGGCCAGTGAAGGGTAGTCGTATATATACTTTTTACCTAAAACGGTAGGTCTTATTCTTAACGTGAAAAGTAATTAATTGCATAAAAAAAGCCTTCTCATTTGAGAAGGCTCTTATATCTTAATTTAAGCTAAGCTTATTTTTTTAAGAATTTGCTAGAGTAATTACCATTGTCTGTTTTAATAACAGCAATGTAAATGCCTTTATTAAGATCAGAAACATTAACGCTAGTTCCTACAACTTGACCAATACTGTTAAGTACTTTAATTTCACTAGCTTTAACAGCAAGTTCTAAATTGTTAGTTACAACATTTGAAACTAAAACGTTAACATTAGATACATCAGATTTAACGCTACTAACAGAAATTTCTGTTTGGTCAAAAGTAATTAAACCTACATCGTCACAATTGTTCCAGCTTTCGTCAGTTCCACCAACATTTGACCATACTTTTCTGTTACGAACACCGTCAGCAGCAGCATCGCGGTCACAAATAACTACGTCAAAACCAATAATTGTAGTTACATAAGGGTCAATTACTGTTTCAGTATTAGTAGGAATTACAGACCAAGGAACAAATACTTCAACTACATAATTACCGTCACCATCGTAAGTGTCAGCAGTTATAACTCCAGGAGTTTCAGCAAATGTACTTCCTGCATAAGGCATTTCAGTACCTGGATCTGTTTCAGTAAAGTTTGCACCTACTTGATAGTTACCAGCACCAGCTGAAGCACCACCACCATCATCTTGCGGATCGGTTGTGTCGTAATAGAACTCAACTTTATCCGATTGCCAGTCATCAACACCCGATAACCATGAAGGCATCCAAACGTCATCCTCACCTACGCAAACTGCATACATACCATCATCGTTCCAAGCAGCTTTCCAATAAGCTGTTACCGTTGGAGTTTCTTCTTGAAAAATTAGTTCAAGGTCCATTTGTTCTGCTCCGCCCCAAGCAGCATCATCAGCTACACCATCAAGTACGATTTCTAAATCACCTAAGTTTAGAACAGTAGCTTCACCTTCCTGAGCCATTACATTAGCAGAAACTGCAAGTGCTAAACAAGCAGCACCAATTTTTAGTAATTGTTTTTTCATAATTATAAATTTTTGAATTAATAAATAAAATTAGTGTTAATAATTTGTATCAAAACTAATAATAAATTTTAAACATGCAATACGGTAGAGCAAAGAATTTTAATATTAATTTGTTTTTTTTCTGTGTGTTTTGTTATGTTTTTCTGAGTTGCATCATGAAAATGGGAAAGTTATAGCAGTTTGAAGGTGTTTTTTTAACACTAAGCAAGATTTTTTTTAAGGGGGTAGTTAACAAATACTATATATAAAACGTATGATAAAGCTTGAATAATGAAAATTTCATGAAGTATTTGTAATAGAGCTCTTCTGAAATAAACTTAAATATGGTTTTTATGTTAATTATGTATGTAAAATAAGATATTGCCATTAGAAACATTATAATTTTAGCCTTAATTCATAAAATTTGACAAAAAGCACATATCTTTTTCATTATCTAAACCTTATAATTTTAAAGTGTTGAAATTAATTTTGTCAAATTTTACTAAAGTGCATTTATTTCAGCACATCT
>JAQICC010000205.1 GCA_027858735.1 Salinivirgaceae bacterium | reverse complement strand
AATATAAAGATAATATGAATATAAATCCTTTGGATTATATTCAGCATCACTTTTTGAATCAAACTCATAAAGTTTTTTTGAAATAAATGCATGTAAATATTTCTTTTGGTTTGAAATCTGAAAAACCTGAATATCTTTTCTAATATCCTTAGAAATAGAATCTAAATTAGATTGAGCATTTGTTTGATAAACCTCAATAAAAATTAAAATAAGGATACATATTTTATTAAACATAATATTAAAATACGTGATTTTTAATAAATTTTTTAGTCCTGTATATCAACACCTTAACAATTATTTTAAAAAATAGTTCGTTTTAGGTGATTACGTTTTACCCTTTTTTTGCATTAATTAATAAACACAACTAATATTTAATAATCATGAAACGATTGAAACTTAAAGCTACAAGTAAAAAAACAGATTTCGAAGTTTTTATAAAACTATCTCTAAATGAATTGAATGTTTTAAAAGGAGGCACTACTGAAACTCCTCCCGATGAGTGTGAAAATGAATCTAACTCGGACTTTTAATATAACTGCTCAACGATATTCAACGTATGGAGAAATTAAATCAACGCAAGTTAATAGTTGATGATACTGACAGCAAAAAAGATTGCATTTTACCTTTTTTTTGCATTAATTAATAAACACAACTAATATTTTAAAAAATGAAACACTTGCTTGTTAAAAATACTAGTAAAAAAAGAGATACAGAAATTTTTACACAGTTATCAAACGAAGAATTGATTCTTATTAAGGGTGGAACTATGGAGACCCCACCTGATGATGAAGAAGATGAAAAAAATAAATAAGCTATGCTCAACTATATTCAACATATGGAGAAATTAAATCAACGCAAGTTAATAGTTGATGAAACTGACAGCAAAAAAGAATGTTGGCTTAAATATTCAATTGAAGCTTTGACTCCCGTTCAAAAGGTAATAACTGAAATATACCAAGAAACTGCTATTGCAATGGGACAGATTATTCAGAGTGATTTATTTGAAGAAAATATCCTAGTTGAAATAAAGAATATTGGTGGCATTGCCAATAATACATACATTAACCAAGATGAAACCGCCGATCTTTTAATCGTATTAAAAGAAACTAATGAAAACAAAGACCAAAACGAATTATCAAAACTTAAAGAATTAATTCAACTAAGAGAATTTACTAAAATAGTATTAAGAAATAAATTTCCGGAGGCATTGCTTGATGATTCCCAACCTCTCGCAATCAAGCTTTCTATTCCATCCAAACCTTGTAATTTTTGCTATTACTTTGGTTATTTCCTTACAAACGACGATAAGGCCTCCGGAGATTTCCCCATTAACAATGAAATTAAATTACTCAATTACCAATCAAGGTCTTTATGCACATCAAACCCAATAAAAATGATAACGGAAGTGCAAAAAAAAGACAGGCAAACCCATGGGAATACGAAAAATTTAATCCGAATTCTAAAAAGCATAAAAACTGACTCTATTGATCCAATATGTTTAACTGGACATCAAATTACTTGTATAATATACGCAATGGATAATTTTACATTATCAAAACCCTCTGGACAATTACTTTTTCTTTTACTTGAGGTTAGCTTATTTTTAAAAAAAATTGTTGAAAATCCTTATGTTGCTCCAAGTTTAAGGAATCCTGATAACAATTTATTACTAGAACATTCGAATCTGGATTCATTCCGAAATGGTTCAAAACAATTAAAACAAGGAGTAGATGATTTGGTGAAGAAACTAATTATGGAAGTAGATTTATACGAAAATATATTTGAGAAAGCAGCAGCAGTATAACCCATATCAAATTGCTTGTCAGCTCTAAGAATTGATGGTTGATTCCCTTACCAAAATCTTTTATATCAATTCTAGCAATCAAAAAACGGCCAACCCTATAAAGAGTTGGCCGTTTCTTATTATAAATTTTTAAAAATCTTGTTTTTTAAAAACTCCTAAATCTTTCAATTCGAAATTCTGAATGTATAGCGATTTCTCTCTATTCTCTACAATACCTTTCTTAATAAATAATGATGCAAATTTTTCATTTTCTGAATCGCGCATGGTATCATTAAGTAATAAGTAAGCAATAATAATATTACCTGCCATCTCAACCAAACGACGAGCGTGAAAATCAAGGTAATCATTATTATCTTCCTTTGAATTTATTTCATTAACAGCGTTTACAGCTATTTCGTATTCCGCAGTCATATCAATTAACGAACGACGTAAATAATCATACTCCGGCTTAAGCTCTTGAGCTTCATAAGCACGCATTTGCTTCAAATACCCCCCAGTTGTTACGCCGCGAATAGCCGCTACAACTTGAAGTTGTGATGTACCTTCGTAAATATTTGTGATACGGGCATCGCGGAAGATACGCTCAATTGGGTAGTCTTTCATGTAACCAGATCCACCATGAATCTGTAATGAATCATACGATACTTGGTTACAATACTCACTAGTTACTAATTTCAATAAGGGAGTAAAAATATCTGCTAAACGTTGGTAATATTTAGCATCAGTACGTTCTTCTTTTTCTAATGTGCGTGTTTCAGCAACCAAATTATAAGCTTTATACATGTCAACAAAACGACATGTTTCATAAAGCATTGTACGACTTGCTTTAAGCTTCACTTCCATATCGGTTAGCATTTCGTAAACAGCAGGAAACTGAATAATTGGCTTACCAAATTGCTCACGCTCTTTTGCATATTCCAAAGCTTCGCGGTATGCAGCTTCAGAAATACCTACTGACTGTGCACCAATACCCAAGCGAGCACTGTTCATTAACGACATTACGTATTTAATGAGTCCTAACTTACGATCACCTACTAATTTTGCAGGAGCATCTTTAAATACCAGTTCACAAGTAGGCGAACCTTTAATACCTAATTTATTCTCGATGCGACGAACAGACATTGTTGTTTGGTCGTTTTCATAAACAAAAAGCGACAAACCACGGCCATCGGTAGTACCCTCCTCTGAGCGAGCCAGTACTAACGAAACATGAGCATCACCATTAGTGATAAAACGCTTCACACCATTTAACAACCATATACCTTGCTTTTCGTCGTAATGTGCTTTAAGCATAACTGCTTGAAGATCCGATCCTGCATCTGGTTCAGTTAAATCCATTGCTGCGGTAGCCCCTTTGTTAAATTTAGGAAGAAATTCATCATTAATTTCATCGCTGGCAAACTCATGCAATGTCTCAGCACAATCTTGTAACCCCCAAATATTAGCAAATCCAGCATCAGCACGCGCTACAATTTCGCCCGACATTACATAAGGAGTAATTGAAAAATTTAACCCACCATATTTGCGTGGCAATGAGATTCCCACAAGTCCGGCATTTGCCATTGCTTCGTGATTTTCTTTTGTGCCTCTTGCATAAACCACACGATTATCAACCACTTTTGGCCCTTCGGCATCAACCGATTCTGCATTAGGTGCCACAATTTCACCAGAAATATCACCAACAATCTCCATTACTTTATCGTAACTATCCATGGTATCCTCAAAGTCAACCGGAGCGTAATCATATTTATCTTTGTCCACAAAATTGTTCTCTTTTAAAGCAACAATTTTCTTCATCAACGGATGAGTAAGGTGGAATTTTAAGTCTTTATTATCTGTATAAAAATTAGCCATTTTTCAACTTTTTAATTGATTAATAAATGCTCAAAGAACTATTTAGAGTTCTTTCTATAAGCTTCAATCATTCTAGGAATTACCACACCCACATCACCTTCAATTACGTAATCAGCAATTTTATTAATGGGTGCACTAGGATCGGTATTAATTGCAATAATCATAGCCGATTCTTCCATACCTGCAGTATGTTGCACCTGACCTGAAATACCACAAGCAATATAAAGCTTTGGACGAACGGTAACGCCTGTTTGACCTACCTGACGAGCATGATCAACAAAACCAGAATCGACAGCAGCACGTGAAGCACCTACTTCGCCACCAATAACTTCGGCTAATTCAAATAATTTATCAAAGTTTTCTTTTGAGCCAACACCATACCCCCCCGACACAATAATCTGCGATTTTTTAATATCAATTTTGCGTGGTTCAATATGACGTTCAATAATTTTTACAGCATCATCAGCATCTGTTAATATACTACCTACTTCAATAGTTTTAACCTTACACTTATGATCTTCTTTGTAAATCTCTTTTTTCATTACACCCTCACGTACTGTTGCCATTTGTGGTCGACAGTCGGGGTTAATAATAGTAGCAATAATGTTACCACCAAAAGCAGGACGAATTTGATATAATAAATTATCATATTTTTTTCCTGCTTTTTTATCTTCATGATCGCCAATTACCAAACTAGTGCAGTCAGCAGTTAATCCACTAAATAAAGCGGACGATACTCGTGGTGCTAAATCACGCCCAACAGTACTTGCGCCAAAAAGTGCAATCTGTGGTTTTTCTTTAGTAAATAAATCAATTATTATTGATGCAAAAGGCAGGGTTAAGAAAAACTCTAATCTTTTATCATCAGCAATATGTACAACATCGGCACCATAAGGAGCGATATCTTTCTCAATATTTTTTATTTTATGACCTAAAATTACAGCTTCAAGGTCACATTTTAACTCATTGGCCAATGAGCGCCCTTTTGTAAGAAGTTCCTGACTTACGTCAGCAACTTTTCCTTCATCTATCTCACAAAAAACAAATACATTGTTCATTTTCGAATATTTTTTAAGTTAAACCCTGAAACTAGTTACCTAACGTATGGTTAGCAAGCAGTTCATTCATTAAAGCGTTAATTTCTTCTTTATCTGATGTTAAGCGCTTTGCCTCTTTAGCAGCAAATACCACATTCTGAATGGTTTTTACTTTTGTTGGAGATCCCGATAAACCTAACCATTTAGTATCAGCTTCAACATCGGCAACGCTAAGTTCTTCAATTCTAAGGTAGGGACGATCATCGTGCATTTTAATGTAATCTTCGTCGGCACCTTGAAGTTCAGTAATGGTTTTGGCATGTTTAAACTTCATTAAAGCTTTTGCATTACGCACACGACTTTCTGGAGCTGTTGCATTAACAGTAATTACACATGGAATTGGAGTAGAAACAAGTTCAACACCGCGCTCTAATCTTCGCTTAATTATAACAAAGTTTTTTTCAATTTTCTGTACATCCTCAGCATAGGTTACCTGTGGCAAACCTAGCTTCTCAGCCACCTGAGGTCCAACCTGTGCAGTATCCCCATCAATAGCCTGACGACCTGCAATTACAATATCGCAACCTATTTTTTTAATTGCACAAGATATGGCATAGGATGTAGCTAGTGTGTCCGATCCGGCAAAAGCTCTATCTGTTAATAAATATCCACCATCAGCTCCACGGTACATACCTTCACGTACAACCTCTGCAGCTCTTCCTGGCCCCATTGTTAAAATGGTTACAATCGTTCCCGGATATTTATCCTTAATTCTTAATGCCTGCTCAAGAGCGTTCAGGTCTTCTGGGTTGAAAATGGCTGGTAGAGCAGCTCTGTTAACTGTTCCGTCGGCTTTCATGGCATCTTTACCCACATTTCGAGTATCGGGTACCTGTTTAGCCAGAACAACGATTCTTAATCCTTTCATAGTTTATTTTTATATAAAAGTTATTTTCAAGTTATTATTTTAAGCAAAAAATCGATTTTTAACAACTCGATTTTAGCAGAAAGGGAGCAAAGATAAAATTTTCTATGAAAGAAGAGCCCTTGATAAGTTTCAAATTGCATACAATTGTAGATTTTGTGCAATTACATTTATTTAAATCTTTTT
This sequence comes from Salinivirgaceae bacterium, assembly GCA_027858735.1. Classification (GTDB taxonomy): domain Bacteria; phylum Bacteroidota; class Bacteroidia; order Bacteroidales; family SZUA-534; genus GH45. The sequence continues at coordinate 38,180 of JAQICC010000205.1, read as the reverse complement.
AATGTGCTGTATTATTGATGTTTACAATGACGGCTTGGGAAGTTTAGAACGATTTTAAATTAGTCTTTTAAGTAAATTCTTTTTAGACCCCCGGTTTCAGGGTAAAACTCAATGGAATAATTTTGGTTATTTAAATACGAAACAGGTAAGGGTACAATCTGTCCTTTTTGAGCAATTTCCCACTCTTGGCGAGCCAACACCCGATTGGTATATTTCAATGTCACATCTATTCTACCCGGAATTCTATAAAACAAACCATACTTAATGGCAGTAGGAGTTTTCTGCGATTGATCCATAATTTGTATTTGCGATCGAGGTACTTTACCAATTAAGTTTGAAAAAATAATTAATGGTTTAAAATCGGTTTTGCGCATATCGGGTTTATCAATTTCCAAGCCTTTTTTACGTGAAAACCAACCAACAATTTGTTGTTCGGCAACGCTTTGCTCATCGGGTTCAAAATCAAAATAATAGGTAAATGAATTGCGAACTGTTTTTCCTATAAAAAGGTTAATATAGCGTTGTTCTAGTTTTTCAAGTTCCTTGATCATTTGGGCAACTTCACCGCCCCCAATATTCACAACTTCCTCTTTATCTCCATAAATTAATTTAAACCGTCGCTTTCTCAGTTTCCTAATAAACGAAGCGGCAGCTTCTGCATTCATTTCGGTTGTTGTTTCAATTTGCTTTGTTTCGGTATAGGATACTCTTGTGGGCGTAGTATCCGTTGCAACAGTTTTATAAAGCGTCTGGGTTTTCTCAAATAAAAACGGTTTTATTCCCAAATCGGTAAATATATATTCATCAGCCTCTGGCACCGGATTTAGTAAGGGACAAGTAAGCGTGGAATATCCTTCTGTTGCAAGAGAATTGCATCCTATTATTACCCCGTCTGAATTTAGTTGCAACATTGGGAATCCATACAGATTTGTACATGTCACTGCATAGAATTTTGAAGAATCGGCTTGACTTAATCTATGGAATTTAGCTGATGTAATGGAATAAAATTCATCGTCGGCTTGTATTACCCCTTCGCTTATATTTAAATATTTTGCTGCATACTCTTTATACGGCCCTTCAAATAGAGTAACCCGCTCCACCTCAACTTCAATTCTGAGCGTATTCTTAGGCAATGCATAAAAAATTTGATTTCCACTAACTGATAGCTTAGATGTTACCGGCCTAACCTCGCAATTAAGTTCATCCTCTTTTTGCGCTAATACTTGTATAACTAATAGCGAATAAATGGTTAATAATGCTAAACGTGTCATTTAATTCAAGTCTTTATTCCTTTTTTACCTTTTTAAACGCTAAACCCAAGTTATTAATTATATCTGATGCAATTAATGCTTCAAATCCTAATTGTTCAGCTGCCAAATCGCCCGCTAAACCATGCAAAAAAACTCCTGCTCTTGCAGCATCAAGTGGTTTATAGCCTTGTGCTAGCAAAGATAATATAATTCCTGTTAATACATCGCCACTACCTGCAGTGGCCATTCCTGGATTTCCGCTTGAATTAAAATGCGCATTACCAACCGAATCGCTTATGCAGGTATAGGCTCCCTTTAATACTATTAATACATTATACTTTTTTGAAAACTCCAGCTGTGTTTTGTATCGTTCAAACGAAGTGTCATGATTATGTGTTAACCTATCGAACTCACCCACATGGGGAGTTAAAATTGCATTTGGAGGAAGCAATCTTAACCAATCTCTATTTTCCGATAAAATATTTAAGGCATCTGCATCTATGACTAAAGGCTTTGAATTGTTATCCAATAGTCTCTTTAAAGCATTCTGCATCGATTGCTTAGTGCCAATTCCAGGCCCAATTCCTACGGCAGAATATCTTTGTAGAATTTCTGCGCCGCAAAAATTCATTTCAGTTTCATCAATACACACCATAGCTTCGGGCACTGCCGTTTGCAAAATTTCTCTACCCGTTTCCGGTACGTGAACAGTTACTAAACCTACTCCTGAACGTAGACATGCTTTAGCAGCCAAAACCGCCGCTCCTGTTTTTTGATAGCTACCGGCAATTAAAAACCCATGGCCATAAGTTCCCTTATGTCCAAAAGTCTTGCGTTGCTTTATAAGTGCTTGCACATCATTTTTTTCTGTTAAAAAATAATGTACATCAATTTCATTCATAAAATCTGGATGCAGTCCTATATCGAGCACAAACCATTTGCCAAAATAAGGCAGATTGTCGGCAAAAAAGAAAGCCAAATTCGGAAACTGAAATGTTAATGTTATTTGGGCCTCAATTTTCGCTCCCTCGTTGTTCAAATTATCTTCGCCATATAAACCCGACGGAAAATCAATTGATACTGTTTCGAATGAGTTCCTATTAATATGTTCAACCACTTTAGCCCAATAGCCTGTAATAGCACGAGTTATGCCCGATCCGAATATACCATCTATTACAATATCCTCTGAGGTAATTTCCGGCATGCAATCGCCTTCGTTGCAATATAGTATTTCAACTTTACGAACGGCCTCTAAGCTATTTAAATTTTTAAAACATTCGTCTGAAAGTTTAGCTCCAATTTTCAGCATTACAACTCGCGTATTCTGATATCCCGCATGGTATAAAATTCGAGCTAATGCAAGAGCATCACCCCCATTATTTCCAGGTCCGGCAAAAATCAAAAACGATTCTTCTCCTGTATGCTTTTCTTTTATCCAAGCAAATAATCTTTGTGCCGCCCGCTCCATTAAATCAATATCTAAAATGGGTTCATTAATTATGGTATAGGCATCCCAGTCTCTAATTTGTTGCGTATTCAGTATCTTCATAGGAGTTATAATTTCGAACTTATATATATATAGCTAAAAGCACTCTTCTATAAATTTAACCTATTCTTCGGAATTAGTAAAATTTAATATCAAAATGTTCTGCAATAGGTTTTCTCACCCTTTGTACATGAAAAAGATTTCTATATTTGCTATTATACAAAACTAATGTAAAAATTAAACAGAAATATTATGGCTAAAAACAAGCATCCAAGAGGACTGATGGTTCTCTTTTTTACAGAAATGTGGGAGCGTTTTGGATACTATCTTATGTTAGGAATTTTCACCTTATACATGATAGCTCCTGAATCTGCAACATTTCCCGGATTGGGTATGAGTAACATGGGAGCTGCCGATATTTATGGTACTTACCTCGCTTTGGTTTATTTAACTCCATTTTTCGGTGGTTTAATTGCCGATCGTTTTCTGGGCTATAGAAAATCGATTTACATTGGAGGTTTATTTATGGCTGCAGGTTATTTCTGCTTAGCCATACCCAATAGTATGCTTGCATTCTATTCGGCATTATTACTCATTATTATTGGTAATGGAATGTTTAAACCTAATGTTTCAGTTCTTTTAGGTAAACTTTACGAAAAACCTGAATATATTAAGCTTAAAGATAGCGGATACAATATTTTTTACATGGGTATTAACATTGGTGCCTTTGTATGTAATTTTGCTGCCGCCTACCTGCGTTTAACCTATGGCTGGGGTTGGGCATTTGCAGCTGCAGGCTTGGGCATGATACTTGGCGTATTATGGTTTGCTTATGGCAATTATAAAGTTCCAGAAATTAAAGAGGTTGATGTCATCACTCCTCTTCAACCTGAAGACATGCCTATGAGCAAAATACTTACTACTATGTTTTTACCTGCACTTACTGCCGCTGTAATTGGGTGGATAATTCCTGGAAATATTTTTGGTGGCGATTCAACCGATGCTTTTATATTCTTCTGTATTCCACTAATAATTTACTTTGTGAATATGGTGCGCAATGCCTCGAAAGACGAAAAAGGTCCTATTGCGGCTTTACTTACAATTTTTGGAGTCGTAATAATCTTTTGGGCAGTATTCCATCAAAATGGTTCTGCGTTAACGTATTGGGCAAAATACAATACAAATCGTGAAGTAAAAGAGGTGACAGAAAGTGTGATTAACACCATTGCTAAAACCGAAGAAGTTTCCACTGTACCCCGCGAAATAAAACTGCAAGGATTGCATGGTGAGGAATTGGGTACTAAAACAGGACCTAATCCATATTATGATAATTTTAATGAAGAATTACCTGCAGGCAATTTAGAAGGAAAGCCAGGAGACGTTACTGATGAAGATTGGGAAAAAATTAAAGCTGAATCTGATAAGTATGGAAAATCAAATTTATGGCCTACAGAACTGCAAGCTTCAATTAACCCAGGATTTGTAATTCTATTAACACCACTTGTTGTGGCATTTTTTGCATTTTTGGCACGTCGACGACGAGAAGTGTCAACCCCAGGTAAAATTGCGCTAGGAATGTTTATATCAGCCTTGTCATGGTTTATTATGGTTGCGGCTGCAATGTATTCTCAAAACGGATTGGACAAAGCCTCAGTAGCATGGTTATTTGGCGTATATGGCATCATTACCTTTGGTGAACTTTGCTTAAGTCCGATGGGGTTATCATTGGTTTCAAAAATGGCACCTAAGCGCCTTGCTGCATTAATGATGGGTGGCTGGTTCCTATCCACTGCCATAGGCAACAAACTTTCTGGTATCTTATCAGGTCTTTGGGATTTGTTCGAGAAAAAATCAAATTTCTTTTTAACCAATGCCCTACTAACATTAGTTGCATTTGCAGCAATTGCCCTATTATTACCTTGGCTTAAAAAAGTGTACAACGAAAGTCAGGCAAAACAGCAATAGAAACGGTAGTAGCAAATGCTCTAATCAGCTAATTTCTTAATGCTTTAATAATTCAATTGAAAAATTATATTGAATTATTAAAGCATTTTAGCATTCAAATTTTTCAACTAACTTCGTATTTTTAAATCAACTGACATGCTTGTAGCAAAAGATAAAATAAAAACAAACATAGGTGAGTACTTTTTATATATGTTTCAAATTGAAGATTTGATACGTGCCTGCAATTTCAACAAGTCAATTATTGAATCGAATCTAGTTGCTCAATACCAAACCGATGCGAATACAAAAAATGAAATTAAGGAGTGGTATTTTGGCCTTACCGATTTAATGGAGGAAGAAAAACTTAATATTTCGGGCCATTTAAGTACCATTATTCATAAAATAAATGAAGTGTTTGACTTTCATTTATACCTGCTTAAAAACAAAGACTACACTGAATACCTAAATAAGTATAAGGAAATACTACCTATTCTTCAAGATCTAAAGCCTAAGCAAGGAAATGACATTAATGATGTTGAAACAATTATTAACACCATATACGGGGTGTATTTACTCAAGCTTAAAAAACACGAGATTACTAAAGAAACCTTAGACTCAACATCACTACTATCAAGGTTTATGGCTACACTTTCAAAAATGTTTAGAGAATACGAGATTGGAGAGTTGAAAATAGAATAAGATAGGTACACTTACTATATTATTTACCCAAGATTTGGAAAGGCCTTTTACTTGTATGGTAAATGCTTATTTCGGATACCCATAACCAAAATATCATCAACCTGCTCACTCTCACCCCGCCAATCATCAAATGCCTTTTTTACAATCTCCTTTTGCTCTTTCATTGAAAGCGGATTAATTTCAAAAAGCACTTGTTTGAATCTTTTTGTTAGGAACTTCTTACCATGTTTTCCACCAAATTGATCAATAATACCATCACTAAACAAGTAAAACATATCTCCTTCGTTAAACGGATAGCTATGTGTTGTAAATGAACTTATTGTGATACCTGAAATACTACTAGTGATAGGTATTTTATCTCCTTTAATTTCAATAAAGTCTCCGCTGTTAAATAAATACACTGGACGCAATGCGCTGGCAAATTCGATAGTATTTTGATTCTTATCAATTATTGCAATGGATAAATCCATTCCATCATTTGTTTCTGATCTACTATCGGCCTTAAGGGCAATTTTTAGTTTTCTGTTAAGTTGTTTTAATATTTCAGCGGGGTCACTAACCTCATTGCTAATTATTATTGAATTTAAAAGGTACGTTCCAATGATTGACATAAATGCACCTGGCACACCATGACCAGTGCAATCAACAGCTGCAATAAAATATTTATCTTTAATCCTGTGATACCAGTAAAAATCACCACTAACAATATCCTTAGGTAAGAAAAGCACAAAACTATCATAAAAATCGCGTTGAATTTGCTTAACTTTTGGCATAATTCCAGTTTGAATTCTTTTAGCATATCTAATACTATCAGTAATTTCAATTTGCCTTTCCTCAAGTTCTTCTTTTCGTTTTATAGCTAGATTTTTCTGCAATTCAGCATCATTCCTTTGCTCATTTATTTCAGTTTCGAAATGTTTTAATTGCGTAATATCGGTATCAATTGCTATTAAATAACTAATATTCTCACGATCATCTAGAATTGGTGTTAGTGTAGTATGATACCATTTACCTGGCTGGTTTTCTTCCTCCAACTTCGTTTCATATGATACCACAATTTTTTCACGTAAACAGGTATTTAAAACGTGCTTAATATTTTTATTGGTACTAACATCGATAATACTTAAAGAATTACTTCTATGATACTCTTCAAGTGTTAAACCTATTTTATTACTAAACGAGGTATTAAACCAATCCAATTCACCATTTGGCAAGCAAATATAAATTAAGTTATCGGTTTTACTGGCAACTAACGACAATTTGGCTAGTTCAGCATTATTCAATTCTAATAGTTCTTTTTTAGCTCTAAGTTCTTCACGCTGAGTTTGCAATATTTCCTTCTGCTGAATAAGCTCTTCATGTTGGGCTTTTAACTCCTCTTTTTGCATATTTAATTCCGCTGTTCTTTTTACAACCAAGCCTTCTAAATTTTTATTTAATCCAATAACCTCAAGCCTTGAGCTTTTAAATTTCGAAATAAAAACATGAACAATAGCCAGAAAAAATAAAATGGTTGCAAAAGTAGCTGTTTGAGCATCATAAAAACCAATTCCGTATGTCGGTATTAAAATAAACGTTGATACAATTAGATTAACAACTATAATTGAAATACCAAATATATAGTGATTAAAATATTGAATTTTATCTTTTCGCCTTCCATAAACACTCCATGCAGAAATTATCAGTAATAAACCTAGTAAAACTCGGTATCCATAATAAAACATACCATACTGATGTAGAAAGAATTGCGAAATGGAAAACAATAAGGCTGCTACTAATGAAATTTTAACAATATTTGATAATACTTTATGGGTTTTCTTTACTTTCAAAAAATTATTTATAAATAGCAATAAAAAAAATACAAGAAGAGAGTGAATAACTCTTCCCATAGTATAATTCAAGTTCGGAGAATTAGGCCAAACAAATTGAAATAAATAGCCATCACGCCACAAGCTTAAAAAACCTAATAATAAAATAAACGCGAATAAACATAAGTACGATCGCTTTTTTTCTGTTTGCCATAGTACTAACACAACAAGCAAAAAGATTAAGAAAATGCAATAAAAAAGACCTTCAACAAAAGCATTTATTCTAAGCTTGTCAAAAGCTGTTTTTTCTGACATTAATGAAATTGGCAAATATTCAGGAATTCCTTGTTTTTTTACATTAAAACAAACTACCCCTTTTTGCCCGGGTAATACTTTTATTCTGAACAAGTAGTTATTGAAAATAACCTGACGCTGCTTAAATGGATAAACAAGGCCGGCATGATAAAACGCAGAGTCAAATGAACTAAAAAAAGTGATATCCTCAATAAGAGGATTATCAATTGATAAAACCAACTCTTTAGTCTGAGAGGTATTATTATCAATTTTTAGTTTATACCACTGAGTTGGCACCTTGTTTTTGTATGCAAAATCAGCATCTTTTGCTTGTATAAATTTTTCTTCAAACTCAGAACTAAGAACTTGCTCAAAAGAATATTGACTTTCAGTATCTATTAAATAAAAAACATCTCCTGATAAATCAAAAACTCCATCGGTATTAGAGTCATCAATAGAAACAACGCCTTGAGCAAATAGATTCACTAAGCTTATTACGGAAAAGACTGTTAATATAACTTGCCTCATAAAAACACCCATTTTTGGGTTTAGCATTTAACTATAAAAATAGAAACTATTTTCATGAAAAATAACGTTTGCACTTTAAATATAGAGCAAAAAAAATGAGATGAGCCATTTTTTTACAAACTCATCTCATTTATTGGTAATTATGTTAATTAAAAACCGCTATCTATTTTCAAATTCCGCCAACCCTTTATCTAAGAATTCAACAAAATTGCTCACGTTTAAATCGTATGCTTTTGGATCAACTAATAATTCACCATTACTATCTAATAAACAATAATAAGGTTGGGCATTTGTTTTAAATCTAGTAATTTGAAAATCAGCAAATTTCTTTCCAATCGACTTTTTCATTTTACCATCATACTGCGATTTAACCCATTCGCTTTCATCCAATTTCGTTTTATCATCAACATATAAAGCTACTACAATAAAATTATTGTTAAGTCTTTTTAAAACCTCTGCATCAGCCCAAACGCGTGCTTCCATTTCTCTACAATTGACACAGCCATGGCCTGTGAAATCAATAAATATAGGTTTATTTTGAGCTTTGGCACAAGCTAATGCCTGCTCGTAATCAAAATACCCTTTAATACCATGTGGCAAATGCAAAAAATCAGAGTATTTTGGTAGTTCGCAATCTTGCTCACCATTATTGTGAAGTACTGAAGTGGCATCATAGGTAATTTCTGGAGTATTATCTCTTACTATTCTTTCAATATCAAAATCGTGTGTAGCTTGCGGAGGTAAATACCCCGATAAGGCTTTAAGAGGCGCACCAAACATACCTGGAACTAAGTACACAACGAACGAGAACACCACAATCGCAAGACCTAAACGTGGAACAGATAAATACTTAACCTCACTATCGTGAGCAAATTTCAACTTTCCAAGCAAGTACATTCCAAGCAAACTGAATGTTACAATCCAAATAGATAAATAAACTTCTCTATCTAACAGTCCCCAATGGTATGTTTGATCGGCAACACTTAGAAATTTAAAACCTAGAGCTACTTCAATAAATCCAAGAACAACTTTAACAGAATTTAACCACCCACCCGATTTGGGAAGGTTTCCTAGTTTTGATGGGAAAAACGCAAAAAATGTAAATGGGATAGCAAAAGCCAGTGAAAATCCAACCATGCCAACTATAGGACGTATTACCGCACCATCGGCTGATAAAACTAATATACTTCCAACAATGGGTGCAGTACATGAAAATGAAACCAGCACTAAAGTAAAGGCCATAAAAAACGATCCTAAAAATCCTCCTTTGTCTACCTGTTTATCAGCACTATTAACCATCCAGCTCGGTAGTACTATTTCAAACATTCCGAAAAAAGAAGCTGCAAATATTATAAAAATCAAGAAAAAGAAAATATTAGGTAGCCAATGCGTACTTAGCCAATTTGAAAACTCTGGCCCCAAGGTTACAGATACAATTGAACCAATAGCTGTATAAATTGCAATTATAGAAATCCCATAAATTAATGCATTAGCCCTTGCCTTATTTTTATTGTCCCCTCCACTATGCATGAAAAAACTAACTGTCATAGGAATCATTGGAAAAACGCAAGGTGTTAATATGGCAACTAAACCACCTAAAAAAGCAAGAATAAAAAAAGTTAGTAACGATGAATCCTTACTTTCACCTCCTTTGTTATCACCAATAGTTTCTGTAGATCCAACTGAAAGGTCAAAAACAAAATCCTCATCAAGCTTAATACATTGCTCGTCGTCGCAGGACATGAAATCAATGTATCCCTTCACATAGGGTTTATTCCCAATAATTTTCACTCTCTGCGTAAAAATAGCAGTGCCTTCATACCAACGACTCATAGCATCAGCCAATTCTTCATAGGCCTCGTGAACTTCTGAAAGCCCAATTACAGAATCTACCAGCTCAATTCCAGCAATGCTGTCGAATTCAAAAACAGTAGGTAGTGAAAAATTACCTTCGGGCAACCACTGAGCATATAAATGCCAATGATCTTCAATGGTGGCTGTAAATACAAGCTCTACTTCAGTTGTTGAAATTTCTTTCGTTTCAAATTTCCATCTCACCGGCTCTAAAATCTGAGCATCAGCCGACTGATAAGCCATTACTGAAACGATCAATACGATTAAGAATCTAAATACAAATTTCATAATTATTATTTTATCTATATATTTTAATATGTAAATATATAAAACAGATATTCAATACAAGATAGGGAATTAATTTTAACTTTAATTTAACAATTCACGATACTCTAAAGCACTAAATTGGCTCTTAACAACACACTATAAATTATTATCATTCCCAAAAAATTTAATTGGACAAATGATCGATTAAAAAATTAAAGCTGACAACACTTTGGGAGAAAAAGCATTCGATTATTTAAACCTTACCGGAATGAATAATCGAGTGCTTTTAATTAAATGAATATTTTATCGCCTTTGTTATCGCAGAATGAGTATTCAAGAAAGGCATTTGAGTTTGAAGGTTTTATTTTCAGCCTTCTAAGATGTTTTAATCTCCATCTCCAACCAATTGAAAATAATCCTTTGGTTAAATATGACGCTACGTATGGATGTAGCTTCAAAGTAATTTTTTTATTCTTATGTTTTTTCAGGGTCCAACGCACATGATTCTCCAATTCATCAACAAAAAGAATACTTGGAGGAACTTCACCTGATCCGTTACATGAAGGACAGCGTTCAACTGTTTGTACTGACATTTCAGGTCGTACACGCTGACGAGTAATTTGCATTAAACCAAATTTACTTAGCGGTAAAATATGGTGTTTTGCTCGATCGGGACCCATAAACTCTTTCATTTTTTCAAAGAGTTGTTGTTTGTTATCCGATTGATGCATATCAATAAAATCAATAACAATGATTCCACCCATATCACGCAAACGCAATTGTCGTGCAATTTCCTGAGCAGCCACCAAATTTACATCGATTGCATTTTCCTCCTGATTGTTTTCCGACTGCGATCGGTTTCCTGAGTTAACATCAATTACATGCAATGCTTCGGTATGCTCAATTACTAAATAAGCTCCTTTTTGAATAGCAACTGTTTTTCCAAATAGTGATTTAATCTGTTTTTCAAGACCAAAATTTTCAAATATAGGTTGACTTTTAGCGTAAAGCTTAATAATTTTCTCATTATCCGGAGCTACTGATTTAATATATTCGCGTGTTTCATCATATAGCTTTTTGTCGTTAATATATACATTATTAAACTCGCTATTTAGCATATCGCGAAGAATGGCAGAGGTTCGATTTAATTCGCCCAATACCAGTTTCGGAGGTTTATTTCTTAGGTTAACAAATGCACCTTCCCACTTTTGCACTAATTCTCGCAATTCAGCATCGAGATCAGCAACACGCTTAGTTTCCGCTACCGTACGTACTATAACCCCAAAATTTTGGGGTTTTATACTTTGTATAAGCTTCCGTAATCGATCACGTTCACTATTATCTTGAATTTTTTGAGAAATCGATATTTTATCAGAAAAAGGGATTAAAACCAAATTCCGACCTGCAATTGAAATTTCAGATGCCAATCGGGGACCTTTTGTAGAAATAGGTTCCTTTGCTACCTGTACTATTATGGTATGCCCTTCAGTAAGTACTTGTTGAATTTTTCCGTTTTTATCAATATCAGGCTCTAATTGAAACTTCGACAAAGGAAAATACTTTTGTCGCGTATCAAGTGCCATTTTCAGATACTTATTTAGAGAACGAAACTGGGCTCCCATATCAAGATAATGAAGGAAGGCATCTTTTTCGTAACCCACATCAATAAATGCGGCATTTAACCCAGGCATAATTTTTTTAATTCGGCCCAGATAAATATCACCAACAGTAAAGTTGGTACTATTTTTCTCTTTATTTAATTCTACTAAGTTCTTATCTTCTAAAAGTGCAATAACAACTTCCGAAGAAGATGAATTTATCACAAGTTCCTTGCTCACTATTCTATCACTTTAGTTTTGAAGATACAGAGATGTTTACATACTTTCATAAGTACATAAAATAATAAACCTAAGGAGCAAAAGCTCTATAGGTTTATTAAAAGTTCTTTCTAATAAGATGAAGAGAATTATTTCTTCTTCTTGTGCCTGTTTTTGCGTAGACGTTTTTTACGCTTATGCGTGGCCATCTTATGTCTTTTCCGCTTCTTTCCGCTTGGCATAATTCGTAAATTTAAATGTTAATTTATTTTTTTACTGCACTCTTAACTTCATTTACAAAAGTTTTGGCAGGTTTAAACGAAGGAATAAAGTGTTCAGGAATAATAATTGTAGTGTTTTTTGAAATATTACGTGCCGTTTTTTCAGCGCGCTTTTTCACTACAAAACTACCAAACCCTCTCAAGTAAACGTTATTCCCCGATTCCAAAGAAGATTTAATACCATCCATAAAAGCCTCAACGGTTTTTTGAACCGTTACTTTCTCAATTCCAGTATTTTTTGAGATTTCGTTAACAATATCTGCTTTTGTCATTTCTAAAAACCTTTTATAATCAATAATTTAATTTTTTCTAAAAGTGGCAGCAAATATAATTGATTAATCTTAATATAAAAAACAAATCGTTTATTTTTGTTATTTTTTTTAAAGCACCTAAATAACAGTTAATTAAATGGATATTTCAAAGACTCTAACAGACTGGTATAATACAAATGCGAGAGACCTTCCTTGGAGAAATACGAGTGACCCATATGCTATATGGGTATCGGAAATTATTATGCAACAAACTCGAATTGATCAAGGCCTACCTTATTATTTAAAATTCCTTGATCATTTTCCTTCAGTGCACGATCTGGCCAAAGCCTCCGAAGAGAAGGTGCTGCTTGTCTGGCAGGGATTAGGCTACTACTCCAGAGCACGCAACATGCACCACACTGCCAAAGAAATTGTGTTGAAATTTCAGGGTAATTTTCCAACAAGTGCTGCTGAATTAATAAAACTTAAAGGCATAGGTAAATATACCGCAGCGGCAATCAGTTCGATTTGCTTTGGCGAAAATATTGCCGCAATTGATGGAAATGTAATTAGAGTTATTGCACGTTTGTTTAATATTAAAGAAGCAGTAAACAAGCTGCCAACCTTGAAAACAATTGATGCCATTAGCCAAAAACTCATTAAAAATATTGATGCTTCAATATACAATCAGGCTTTAATGGATTTGGGAGCGATTATTTGCACTCCAAAAAAAGTAAATTGTAATGCATGCCCATTAATTAACATGTGCGAGGCTTACTCTAAAAGGTCAGTAGATAGTATTCCTTTAAAAGAGAAAAAAACAAGTATTAAAAACCGATACTTTGTTTATATAATTATTCAATCGAATAATAAACTACTAATTAATAAACGTGAAGAAAATGACATTTGGAAAGGAATTTATGAATTTCCATTAATTGTATTCAAGAAAAAAGCCACTTTAAAACAGATACTAAATCACGTAAAATTTAAAACTCTCGTTAATAATAAATTTGATATTATGGTAAACCATTTTAGTGTTTCACCACATATACTAAGCCATCAAACCATTCACACAACATTTATTAAATGTACTATTGCCGCAATAGAAGACACTTCGCAATTTACGCAGATTAACATATCGGATTTAGCAGAATATGCCTTTCCACAATTAATTCATAAGCATATTTCAACTATTTTTAACAAGAATTTACAATAGTTGTCCTTTAAGCTAAAAGTTTGTAATTTTAGGCAATTAAAAACCCATCAAAAAAATTAAATTTATGGTAAACAAAGTGATATTAGTAGGCAACGTTGGCAAAGACCCTGAAGTAAGATATTTAGATAGTGGCGTTGCTGTTGCTCAATTTTCGCTGGCTACAAGCGAAACTTACAAAGACAAAGAAGGTAACAAGAATACTAAAACCGAGTGGCACAATATAGTATTCTGGCGAGGTTTGGCTGAGATTGCTGAAAAATATGTTAAAAAAGGGCATCCTTTATACATTGAAGGTAAAATAACAACCCGTTCATACGATACTCCAGATGGTGTAAAAAAGTACATTACAGAAATAGTGGGGAACGAAATGAAAATGTTAGGTTCAAAGACCTCAAATGAGGGTAGAAGCACAGCACCTTCAGCAGCGTCAGCACCTTCTGCGCAAGAACAAAGCAGCAATGAGGCAAGTGAACCGCTTGAAACCGATGATCTTCCATTCTAAACTACAAAAACTAAGATAAAACAATTTGGAAACTGATCCTCTGTCCGCATGGGTAATATTAACTAACGTTAGTATTACCTATTTATCATTTGAGTTCGCTACAGCTATAAGTATTGTTTTAGTTATAATACTATTGTTTTGTTCTGCCCTGATTTCAGGCTCGGAAGTTGCTTTTTTTTCATTGAATCCGAATGAGATTCTTAAAATTTCAGAAGCAAAAAAGAGCACATCAATAGCTGCAAATAAACTACTTGACAACCCCCAAAAATTATTGGCAACAATTTTAGTATCAAATAATTTTATAAATATTGCCATTGTAATTCTATCAACCTATACCATAAATTCGATAGTTAGCTTTGGCGATGTCGTTGTATTAGGTTTTCTTTTTCAAATTGCACTTATCACTTTTCTATTATTGTTATTTGGTGAAATAATTCCAAAAGTTTATGCCAATCAGTTTTCATATAGCTTCGTACATTTAATGGCTATGCCTTTAAACTTCCTTACATACCTTTTTAAGCCCATTACAAGCCTATTGGTATCGTCCACATACATCATTGACAAACGGATTCATAAAAAGCCTAACTTTTCCATTGCCGATCTTTCAGAAGCGTTAGAACTCACTTCCGAATCGCTAGCTCAAGAAAAGGATATATTAAAAGGTATAATTGAATTCAAAAATACAGAAGTATCAGAAATTATGTGTCCTAGAGTTGATGTTTTGGCTCTTGATGTTACTACAAGTTTTTCAAAGATTTTAAAGGAAATAATTGATGCAGGGTACTCCAGAATTCCTGTTTATGCAAAATCATTCGATAATGTAAAAGGTATTTTATACATTAAAGATTTACTACCGCACATTCATAAAACCAATAGTTTTCATTGGCAATCATTAATTAGACCACCCTATTTTGTGCCCGAGAAGAAAAAAATAAATGATTTGCTTGAAGAACTACAAACCGACAAAATACATGTAGCTATAGTGGTTGACGAATATGGTGGTACATCAGGTATAATTACTATGGAAGATATTATTGAAGAAATTGTTGGGGACATATCAGATGAATTTGACGACCACGAAGATGGTTTCACTAAAATAAATGACAACAATTACCTTTTTGAGGGCAAAACTCTATTAAACGATTTCTATAAAATTTTAGAAGTTGAATCTTTTGTATTTGATGAAATTAAAGGAGATGCTGACACATTAGCGGGTCTAATTCTTGAAATTAAAGGCGGGTTTCCGGCTATGTATGATAAAATAAAATACAAACAATTTACTTTCACCATTGAGGCTCTTGACAAAAGACGCATTGTGAAAATAAAAACTGCCATTCAGCGTTAGCTTTATTCATTTAAGATTCTTTATCAGAATAAATAAAGTTATTTTTATCCAAAATTTGTATTTCCAATGATTCGATTGTTTTTATTTATAATACCTGTCTTGGTATTTTTTTCATGCGGACAAGATTACACTCCCAAACCTCGAGGTTTTTTTCGTATTGATTTGCCCGAAAAAGAGTACAAAAAATCGCCAGACATATTACCTTATCGCTTTGAAGTACCAACCAATAGTCTTATTATAAATAATAGGAAAGCAGCACATGAATTGTATTGGATTAATATTGTTTATCCACAATATAAAGCAACCATACACTTAAGCTATAAAGAAGTAGACAATAATGTTGACCAATACATAAAAGATTCAAGAGGGTTTGTGTATAAGCATACCATAAAAGCCGATGCTATATCAGAAGATGTTTTTATTAAGAAAGAGAAAAATGTATACGGCATCAAATACAATATAAAAGGCGATGCAGCTTCGAATACTCAATTCTTTTTAACCGATAGCACTAAAAACTTTGTACGTGGTGCCCTCTATTTTAATGTAACCCCCAACAAGGATTCACTTGCTCCGGTACTTGCCTACATTAATGAAGATATTATGCATTTAATAGAAACTTTTGAGTGGAAATAATATGGCTTTAATAAATATAAATTGCATTGCTAAGGGTACTCAATTAGGTATCTGGAAAAAAGAAGAAGATTTAGAATTGCTTGAATCGGTTTATGAATTGAACAAACTTGAACAAGTACACTACAATAAAATATCCAACGAGTCGCGTAAAAAGGAATGGCTTTCAACAAGAATACTATTAACTGAATTGCTACAACAACGCAAAACAATTCTATATAACGAAAATAGCAAACCCTATATTGAAAATCACGATTCAAATATTTCAATTTCTCATTCTCGTAATTTTGTCGCTATAATTATTTCACATGATTATTTTCCGGGAGTTGATATTGAATTTATTTCGGAACGTGTAGCTAAAGTGAAACATAAATTTCTTAATTCAGAGGAATTAAGTTGGTGTACAGATCTTAATCAGTTGACAACATGCTGGAGTGCGAAAGAAACTGTTTTTAAGCTTCATGAAAAGCATTTAGATTTTTATGACATGCTTATTTCAAAATTTGAGGTTGATGCAGGTTCTGGAAAATTCAGAACCGAAGTAATTAAATCGGGTAAAGAGAGCAGTTATTTGGTGAACTATATATGCATTGAAAACGATATTTTAACATACACTCTCTCAAAAAGTTCCATCAATTCGTAAAATAAATCTTTACGCTCATTCCGAAAAAGTATATATTTGTTACAATGTTAAAATCAATACTACACAATAAAATTTCATCAGGCAAAAAACTTTTTGCTTTATTGGTTGACCCCGATAAACACGATTCAAAATCATTAGAAAAATTAATGATAGTTGCTAATTCCGAACCCGGACCAGATGTAATTTTAATAGGTGGAAGTATCGTATTCAATGGCATTGACGACACAGTCAAGCAGATAAAGGCACTTACCTCAAAACCCGTTTATTTATTTCCAGGCAGCGCTTTGCAAGTATCAAAACATGCCGATGGCATATTGTTACTTTCATTAATTTCGGGTCGCAATCCTGAATTTTTAATCGGCAATCATGTATTAGCAGCTCCTAAAATAAAAAAGTCGCGAATTGAAGTAATTCCAACAGGTTATATTTTAGTAAATTCTGGCATTGACACATCGGTTTCTTACATGAGCAATACTGCACCTATACCTTATCGAAAAAACGACATTGCTGTTGCTACAGCTTTAGCTGGCGAGATGCTTGGTTTACAAGCCATATATTTAGAAGCTGGAAGCGGAGCAAAAATACCCGTATCGACAGAAATGATATCAGCAGTTAAAGCAAAAACGGAGATACCACTTATTGTAGGTGGTGGAATTCGTAAAAGCCAACAGTTAATAGATATATTAAAAGCAGGTGCCGATATGATAGTTATTGGCACTGCCTCAGAAAACAATCCCGGATTTATATCTGAATTCGCGAGAATTATTGCTGATTATTAATTAATTAAGTTCGGTGATTACATTTCCTGTACATCCATTTGGAAAAGGAATATCTAAGAAATTAGCAATTGTGGGTGCAATATCTTTCATATAAATTGTTCGTAAAATTTTCGATCGCTTTATTTTCCATCCGTACCACATTAAGGGCACATGAGTATCGTATTTATTGGCTGAATTTGCTGTACTCAAGTACTCTCCCTTTTCTATCCATGCAGGTTCAAGGTTAATTATCACATCGCCCGACCGTTTTTGGTTGTATGAGTTTTGCATATACCCAAAAATACCTTCGGAAAAATTCGACTGTTCTAGTGTTGTTGATGTCATGGCATTTGCAACACCCGTAAATTGAATAATAAACTGTGCTACAACATCTTGCACATCGCTTAATTTTAGTTCAGAATCTTCAATTAAGCGATGATTTAAATAGATTTGCTTGTTATGGTAAGCCGATATCCATTTTCCCTTATCATAAACAGCATTCATATAGGTTCCCAAAAGCATTATTGCTCTTTCAGCATTAAACTGCCCTGCTGGTATATTCTGTTTTTTTAATTCTTGCGGATCATAAGCTGCACCGTGATCGGATGTTAAATAAATTAGTACATTTTGTTTTCCAAATTGATCATCGATAAATTGAAGAAAATGCTCAAGCTCACGATCCAACCTTATATATAAATCTTCTAACTCAATGGAATTTGGTCCGCATGACTGACTCACTCTTGATGTTGATGCAAAACCAATATTTATATAATCAGTAAATACATCTTTACCTAGTTCTTCATCGAGTATAGCTGAAATGGCAAAATCTTTGGTTAAAGTTATACCAAAGGGTGTTGCTTTTAAAACCGCATAAGCCTCATTTTTCTTCACAAAGCTTGAAATACGTTTTGCAAATTTGTTTTCCGATGCAAATCCTACACTATTCGAATTTCCTTGCAAAGAACCCTCCCTATATTTTTCTTTTGATAATAAAGGCAACCAATCACGTTCAATATATATGTCGGGAAATTTTTTATCGTTAAATGTATTAACCCAAGCAGGTAATGAATCGCAGTAATAGGAGCTGGTAATAAATTTACCTGAAACATCATCGAACCAATATGCAGCATCGCCCAAATGACCCGCAGAAAGTATGGCACTTTCTGGTTTAAACGATATACCAATTATTTTAGATTTCCCATTATTAAACAGCTTTAGCTCATCGGTAAAGGTGGTGGTTAGCAAATTTGTTGGGGCATACGGATATATATCATTTTCAACACCAATGGTTTTCATTTTTGCATCGAAAACCGAAAAGGTATTCATTTTCTGTATTCGTTGATACCAATTATCGGAAACTATGCCATGAATTACAGGCTCACATCCGGCAGCCATGGTTGCAAACCCAGGCGCAGTTTGAGTAAGCATATAATTATAATTGGCATTTTTACAAAGTGTACCTTCATCAATTAATTTTTTAAACCCACCTTCTCCAAAATTGTTCCAAAAACGGTACAGGTAGTCATAGCGCATATCTTCAACCACAATACCGATTACCAATACAGGGTGCTCAGGTGGAATATCTTTTCGCTTTTGTGCAGAAGTAAAATTCGAAATAAAAAGAGATAAGAATAATGTGGTATATATAAGTTTGTTCATTGCCCAAGTTATTATTTTAAGTAAGGGAACAAACGTACAGGTTTTAAAGAATATTATCAAGATGGAGATTCAATTATTGAATAATAAGCTTTTGCGTTGCAGTCCTATTCTGGTTTTTGATTGATAAAATATAGATTCCTTTGGGAATAAGCTTAAGATCAACATTTAACTGATTCGAAAGCTGAACATGTTTGTTTTCCCAAATCAACCTACCTTCCAAATTATAAATAGAAAGTTTAGAATCGCCATTAAAGACTTTAATTCCATTTATGATGAATGAACCTCTATTTGGGTTTGGATAAACCTGTATATTCAATGCAAGAGCGTTTTTAACCGACACTCCCTCCTCTAAGAGAACATCGAGGGTTGTTACTTCAAAATCGTTTACAACAACATCGTTTATGGTTTGCGATTTGTGTCCAGCGGCAGTAACTTTAATATCGTAAGTACCAGCTTTTAAATAGCGATAGAATACTCCCCCATCTTGAGTTCTCACATGCGAGCTATCCTTATCATGATCAAGCACTTCAATTTTAGCATCTATGGGTTCGAAATTTTCTCCGGCAACATTACCATGTATACCATACATGACTTGCTCCATGTAACCAATAAGTGAAAGGTAGTTTTTATCCCAAAAGTCGGGTAATTCTGATGCAGGTGGTATATATTTCGTGCTTAATTCACAAGTAACTTCTCTCCCCCCAATAAAATGAGTGACATAGTCTTGTCGACCACCAGACACTGCATACCACTCATATCCAATTGTAACACCCGAATCATCAACATCTATCATATATAATTCATCAACCTCACGAGCTTTGGTTACATATTCTGTACAAATAAAATTAAACCAACGATTATCAGGATGCAATTCACCTCTATACACTGTATCGTCATAAGGATAATTTAGCACTTCTCTACCCCCATGAAAATTCATAGAAATACCAAAATTTCGTTTTTGCATATATTCCATCATAGCAATAGTTTCTGCCTGCCATGGTCCAGTAGGCTTATCTCCAACAATTCTATCAGGAAAATTCCGATTTAAATCAATATTATTAGCATTACCTCGTGTAGCTCCATTTACCGATTCATTACCATCAGCAAAAGTACCATCAGGGTTTGCCAGCGGATTTATATAGATTTCCAGTTCGTCAATTAGACTTGCGCCTTTGGCAACTGCATAATTACTTAGCAAATAATCAGCCAATCGTAACATTAAAACATAACCAGTAAGCTCATTACCATGCATTGAGGAAGTATAGAAAAATTCAGGCTCTGTTTCATCTTCGTTCACATTATCAGAAATTTTTAAAGCCAATAGCAATCTATTTTGGGTGCTGTATCCAATGGTATCTAGTTTGCATAAATCAGGATAATCAGTTGCATACTTTTCCATGATAGCCAAGTAGGTCTCATAGTCAGGATAAGAATCCCAATTTTCAGTTTCAGCAATTGAATGTGCCATTTTAACCTCATTAATCAATGATGGTATGGGTTCAGGAATAAAAGGGATTGCTAATTCAACAAGCTTATTGTAATATTTTGTATTTAAATAAATATAAGCTCTGCCATTTTTTACATTGTCTATTGACCAACTACCTTGATTGGGCAATTTACTCAAGTCATTCGCATCAATTGAGACTACAACCTCACCCCGCTCCTGTAGTTTTAGTTCAAGCGGTTGCTGCGAGTAAAGGCTAAAGTTAGAAAGGTAAATTGCAATTAAAATAAATATTGAGCGCATTGTTTTTATATTTATAATCATAGTATTCTTTTAGACAACAAAAAAAGCGAAAAACACGAATTTATTCCTTTTTTCGTGTTTTTCGCTTTTTTTGTTGTTCTATTTTTTAATTCAATTATCCGTTGGCTAAATCAAGAAAATTTATAAAAACAGATAGCGATACTATTGCAGGTTATCAAACAAATAGCTATACATTAAAACGGAAGTGCATAATATCGCCATCTTGAGCAACATAGTCTTTCCCTTCAATACCAATTTTACCAGCATCGCGACAAGCAGCTTCAGAACCTAGGGTTGTATAATCGTCAAACTTAATAACCTCGGCGCGAATAAAACCTTTTTCAAAATCGGTATGAATAATTCCTGCACATTGAGGAGCTTTCATTCCAATCTTGAATGTCCAGGCACGGGTTTCTTTTGGGCCAACAGTAAAGTATGTTTGTAGTTTTAGTAATTTGTAGGCCGCGTTAATTAATTTAGAAACTCCTGAGCTTTTTAGACCTAAATCTTCTAAAAATTCCTTTCTCTCTTCGTAGCTTTCCAATTCTGCAATATCAGACTCAATACCTGCACCAATAATTAACACCTCGGCATTTTCATTTTTCACAGCCTCAATCACAGCCTGAGTGTATTTGTTGCCAGTTACTACAGAAGCTTCATCAACATTACATACATACAAAATAGGTTTATCTGTTAGTAACATTAAGTCATTCAAATTGTCTTTTTTTGCTAACGGATCGATTTCAACTGTACGTGCGGACTCCCCCTTCATTAAAGCTTCTTTATATTTAAGTAAAAGCTCTAAGGTTTTTTGTGCTTTTTTGTCGCCGCCCGTACGAGCTACTTTTTCTATTTTAGCAATGTAGGCTTCAACAGTTTCAAGGTCTTTTATTTGAAGTTCGGTATCAATAATCTCTTTATCACGCATGGGGTCAATACTGCCATCAACATGGGTAATATTATCATCATCGAAACAGCGTAGCACATGAATAATTGCATTGGTTTCGCGAATATTTCCAAGAAATTTATTTCCCAAACCCTCGCCTTTACTGGCACCTTTAACCAAACCAGCAATATCAACAATTTCAACAGTGGTTGGAATCACTTTCTCTGATTGTGCCATGGTAGCCAACTTTGTAATTCTTTCATCGGGTACTGTAATTACACCTACATTAGGCTCTATTGTACAAAAAGGAAAGTTTGCCGATTGTGCTTTAGCATTCGACAAGCAATTAAACAACGTTGATTTTCCTACATTTGGTAACCCCACTATTCCACACTGTAATGCCATTATTTTAACTTTTAGATTTTAGACCATAGACATTAAACCGTTCTGGTAAAATTTCTCAGATCTTTGAATTTGGCGCAAAAGTAAATAAATATATGGAATGTTGGTGTTTTTTGGTAAAAAAAGGAAAGTGGCGGAGCCGGAGCTCCGCTTTTATATAAAAGGAGCGGACGCTCTCTTTTTTATTCTTCGTCAGAATTAGTTTCTGATAATCGCATTGGATATTTCTTGCGTACTTCTTTTTGCAGGTTTTTAGGAAGATCGATATATTTCAAATTGAATTTTGCTTGAGTATATTCATTTCTCAGACCATAAAACACTTTAAAAACCATATCACTGGCTGCAATATAGTTACCATACAATGTGCTATTCTTGTTCTGATACACCATTATATAATCCGGATGATTCTCGACAAATGCTCTTAGCTCCTTAGCCTTTAAATTCAAATCATCACCATCTACAATATCAAAAATTCTTTCTTCAATTTCATCCCGTGCAATATCCTCAGCGCCAAGGGGTGGTAACATTTTGGTTAAACCTGATGCATGAAATTGCAGCTCAGAAGCTCCGCTTTTAGGAAAACTTCCATATGAAACCCTAAGTAATGATATCTCTCTCATCACCTGCTTCAATGCATTAACCGATTTCATTTCAGTATCCTCATCAACCACCAATCTTGCAGTAATAAAAGGCCAGTCTAATTTATTAAAGCCGGTAAATTTATTACTCAATACTTCTTTCAAATTAGCCAGTTTGCATTCCACATCTTCTACTATATATTTATCGGAATATACGTATACGTTAATCACCAAATTGGGTTTTTCAAGAATCTTGGCATATTCAGCCATCGGCAATTTGATATTTCCAGCTTCTTTTGGCGTAAATGCATCAGAAGAGTTTTTAAAATGTGTTTTTTTATAAACAGCGTATTCGTTATCAGTCCACCAAATTTTCAATTCGCTTCCAGAAAGTTGATACTTTAAGGATTCTTTCGCCTTTCCAAATCTATTAAATTCAAAAACCTCATCTTTTATTACAATATCAAGGTCAATTACATCAACCTTATCGGAACTCTCAAGAATCGATAAATTACTCCCTTTAAAAAGAAGCAGTTTACCAAAAGTATCAGAGCTATTTTCCCAAATTCCATCTAGATTTGAAACCTTTGCCGAAGAAAAATTTGTGAAATTTAGTACCGGACTTTTTATTGTCATATCGGCAAATAAAAAGAAGGTAACCAGCGCCATTGGTATAATTATAAGCGCTTTTAGCTTTGCGGAAAACCGCGATTTACTTTTTGTCATCATTGCTATACGTTTTTTAATGGATATTAAATTAAAATTGTTTACCAATTCTACTGATTGGATGCTGACCAATTGACTCAATAGTAATGATTGATAATCAAATAATTCAAAGCCCTGATTCACCACTTTGCTATCGGCAATGTATTCGTGTGTTGTTTTTATTGCCTTTTGCAAGTTCCAAACTAAGGGATTAAACCACTGAAAAACTGTAATGGCATGAGCTATAATCAAATCGAGCGAATGCATTTGCCCAACATGAACTTTCTCGTGTGCCAGAACTTGCTCAAATTGATTGAGCTGAGTAGCTTCCTTTGTCACAAAAATGTAACGGAAAAATGAAAAAGGCGGTACTTCCTTTTCCATTAGAACGAGTTTGTAATTTTTGTGCCTTTGCCTAGGATTACTCTTAACCGTATTTGCTAACCAAGTGAGCAACACAATTAAGCGCACTAAAAAAAACAAAACTCCTAACAGATATACTATTATTATAAGTTTTAAGAGATTTATTTTAGAAGATTTTGTATTTGAATTTATTGCCCCTTCACCACCTGTTTCATCCTTTAAAAGTCTGTTAGCCTTCTCATTATCCTTTGCATAATAATAATTTTCTTCAAAAGTTGCTACCGGGTAATTTCGATACTTCTCTCGCCCAAACTCTGCATCACCCATTGCCACAAACTCCGTATAATAACTTCGTAATTTACCAATATCATGAAAAGTCTCTTCAATATTGTCTTTTGCTGTAACCGCAATTGTAATATGAACTACAGGAATTATTAAAGCTAAAGCCATAATGCCCAACAGGTAAATTCTGTTGAAGTTAAAATAGGTTTCTTTTCTTAAAAACAGAAAATAAACCATATACAGCAGTGTTAAACACAGCCCTGATTCAAATAAGTATAGAATAAATTTTGCCATTATTATCTCATATAACCCCACCTATTCATAAACCAGTAGTGGATAAATCATTTGTTCAAAATAATCAAGAATTCTTTTTCTTCTCCTTTAACTCTTCAAGCATTTTTAATACTTCATCAAGCTCATTCACATCAAGGTTTTTACTTTCAGAAAAAAAGTTCACCACCTTTTTAAATGAATTGTTATAATAATTCTTCACCAAATTTCTCATTTGCGATTCACTATACGCCTCTTTCGAGATAAGTGGAAAATACTCATAGGTATTTCCATATTTATTAAATGCTATTATTTCCTTTTTCGCTAATACTCTAACAATTGTTGAAACCGTATTGTAGGGCGGTTTAGGATCAGGAAATTCAACTTGAATATCTTTAACGAATCCTTTATTTATGTTCCACAATATTTGCATTATCCGTTCTTCAGCTTTTGTTAAAGTTATCATCACTATTGAGTTTTAATTAATCAGCAAAACAAAACTACAACTTAATATTAAGTTATCAAACTTATTTGTAAGTTATTTAATTTAATTATAAGTTTCGGAATATTTAAACAAAAAAATGCCAAGCTTTAATAGATTGGCATTCTGTACATTGTGTGTTTCTTACGCTTTATTAATAACCCTTTTAAAATTTCTTAGATTACTAAAAAACACCTTACGCACAACGGGGTCTTGTGCCCATGAAGGATACTTTGGAGGTTGCGTTGACTTCGTTGTAAAGGTTACCTTAACCTTGTTTTCTTTTACTTGTTCAATCACCCATTCTGCATCAAATGTATCTAAGCGATCCATGTCTTTTTGTGGGGGTAAGAGCTTATCTTCTTTATTAATAAAAACTACTGCTCTATGGTTTGCATCATCTCTTTCAATTTGATACTTAGACACCATATCTTGTTTACTAAAAGGCCATGGAGTATCCAATACGGTGTGTACAAACCAAGTATTATCGCTAAGGGTTTTAAGTTTTTTTACCGATTCTACATCGCACATCCATAAATGTGTTCGCTCAACATCTGCTATTAATTTAATTACCTCTTCAATGGAACAATTTAATGTCATTTTTCCTGTACGTTCTTTAACCTTAAGATTTTTGTCATTGGTAACCCAACGTTCTAAAACTTGAATGCCGTTTTCTTCATTAACAACTTCCCAAGTTGACCTTGATCCTTCGTCGTAATATGAAGCAAAAATAAAGCTTGAAGTGGAGGCTATTAACACAGTTAATAGAAATTTGAAAAAAACATTTAACATATTTTAACTTTTAAATCGACCACAAAAATATGTTTAATTACTTTTTATGCAAAAAAATATCGCCTTTTAAAATTAATTGTCAGGTTTCTGTACAAAAAACACTCTTCAACAAAAGCATAAAATAATTGTTTAAAATATTCATCTAACAAACGAATTATGAAAGCCATTTGGAACGAACAAATTATTGCTGAGAGTGATAAAACAGTTATTGTTGAAGGAAATCACTATTTCCCACCATCATCAATAAATAAAAAATTTTTAAACCCCAGCAAAACTCACACAATGGGGTGTACGACAAATTTCCCTTTTTTTACCCCTTGATCCCCTAAAGGGGACTTCGAAAAATATTGGCTTTTGTTGACTCCCTTTAGGGTCGGGGTAGAATAACGAAAGCCAATATTTTTCGATTTAGGGAAATTTGTCGTGCACCCACACAATGTGCGGATGGAAAGGCAAAGCATCATACTATAGCCTTGCAGTAAATGGCCAAATTAACATTGATGCCGCTTGGTATTACCCAATTCCTTTTGAAGATGCAAAACATATAACCGACTATGTAGCGTTTTGGAAAGGAGCAAAGATTTCAGAATAACTATTTAGCTTTTAAATACTATAAATACAATTTGGACATTTTAGTTTTATCCACACCCATACCTTATTATACACTCCTGTATTTCAGCATTTTTCATTATGCACTATATTGCTAATGCAACTAATTTTATTCACTTTTGATATATTCATATTATGCCAAATAACACTTAAAATATAACAATATTGACAAAATGATATTATATAATTGATGGTATGCAAATAAAAGATATTTTTGCAGTGATTTTACAAGATTGGTTTAAATCGATGAATTTGATTTAAAATTGATAAAAAAAACTAAAATGAGTTACAAAACAGCAGACAAAGCAGCAAACAATATTCGTATTTTATCAGCTGCAATGGTAGAGCAAGCAAAATCAGGTCATCCTGGTGGAGCTATGGGTGGTGCCGATTTTATAAACATTCTTTACTCTGAGTATTTAAACTACGACCCCAGCGATCGTTCATGGGACTTTCGCGACAGATTCTATCTTGATCCTGGGCACATGTCACCAATGCTTTATTCTCAGTTGGCCCTAACCGGAACCTTTAGCATGGAAGATGTTGCTAATTTCCGCCAATGGGGTAGCGTAACTCCAGGACATCCTGAACGTGATATTAAAAGAGGCATTGAAAACACATCTGGCCCCTTAGGACAAGGACACACTATGGCTGTAGGAGCTGCAATTGCAGAACGCTTTTTGGCAACTCGCTTTGGCGAGTGGATGGCTCATAAAACTTACACTTTTATATCAGACGGTGGAATTCAAGAAGAAATATCGCAAGGTGCAGGACGAATTGCAGGACACTTAGGGTTATCAAACCTAATAATGTTTTACGACTCAAACGATATTCAATTATCAACCGATACCAATGCTGTAACATCTGAAGATACAGCAAAAAAATATGAAGCTTGGGGATGGAACGTAATTACCATTAACGGTAACAATGTCAACGAAATTCGCAATGCACTTGATAAAGCTATTGCTGAAAAGGCAAAACCAACGCTAATTATTGGAAAAACCATTATGGGAAAAGGAGCTTTAACTCCAAATGGCACCAATTTTGAACGTCAATGCTCAACACATGGTCAACCCATTTCGGCAGCTGGCGCTTCATTTGAAAAAACCATTGAAAATTTAGGTGGCAATTCGAGCAATCCATTTATTATTTTCCCAGAAGTTGCTGAAATATATGAAGATGCAAGCAAGAAAAAAGCTGCATCTGTAAAAGAGCAACGAGCTATTCAAGCAAATTGGGAAAAACAAAACCCTGAATTAGCAGAAAAATTACAAAATTATTTAGCTGGTCAGGTTCCAACTATTGACTATGCTTCAATTAAACAAAAAGAGAATAATGCAACACGTGCAGCATCGGCTACTGTTTTAGGTGAGTATGCAAAAAACATTGACAACATGATTGTTGCATCGGCCGACTTATCTAACTCAGATAAAACTGATGGTTATTTAAAATATACCAAAGCATTGCAAAAAGGTGATTTTAGCGGTAAATTTTTACAGGCCGGAGTAGCTGAATTAACTTTAGCTGCAATTTGCAACGGTATTGTAAGTCATGGTGGTGTATTTGCAGCTTGCGGAACATTTTTCGTGTTTTCAGATTACATGAAACCGGCTGTTAGAATGTCGGCACTTATGGAATTGCCCGTAAAATACATTTGGACACATGATGCGTTTAGAGTTGGAGAAGATGGCCCAACACACCAACCAATTGAGCAAGAAGCTCAAATTAGACTGCTTGAACAACTTAAAAATCATTCGGGTGATCCAAGTTTATTAGTACTTCGACCAGCCGATTCTAATGAAACTACGGTTGCTTGGAAAATGGCTCTTGAAAATACAAAAACACCAACAGCTTTAATTTTGTCTCGCCAAAATATTGACGATCTACCTGTTGAAGGTACGACAAAGTATGAAAGTGCACTTAAGGCGGAAAAAGGGGCTTATACAGTTATCGATGCTGATAATCCTGATATTATTCTAGTGGCAAACGGATCGGAGGTATCAACACTAATTGGTGGCGCAAAATTACTTGAACAAGACAATGGACTGAAAATAAAAATTGTTTCTGCTATTTCTGAAGGACTATTCAGAACTCAAAGCAATGAATATCAGCAAGATATTTTACCAAAAAATGTCCCTACATTAGGATTAACTGCAGGACTACCATCAACATTAAAAGGCCTTGTAGGTCCTCTTGGTAAATCAATCGGACTAGATCACTTTGGTTACTCAGCTAATTATAAAGTTTTGGATGAAAAATTTGGCTATACCGCTGAAAATGTAAAAAAACAAGTTGAAATTTATTTAGAAGAAATAAAATAGATAAAAGTTTTAAATTAAAAAAAAGCCGCTAAATGCGGCTTTTTTTAACTACAAATCTCTCTACAATATCTTTAATCTTATTTATCAAATAAGGTTTTGTAACCAATTCATCGAAGCCTGCCGCATTAAACTCATCAAAAAAATCATCCGGATTATGGGCGGTAAGAGCTACAATGGGCGTATTGGCAATAGACTCCTCCATTTCTGTCCGGATATACTTTGTGGTCTCCAATCCATTCATCACTGGCATTTCAATATCCATCAATACCATATCAAATTTTTGAGTCCGCAACTTTTCAATGGCTTCTTTGCCATTTGATGCTAATTTACATTCACAATTTATTTCTGAAATTATTTCTGCCAATAATATTCTATTTACAAAAATATCGTCGACAACAAGCAATAAGGGTTTTGACATTCAATAGGATTTTAACTGATAATAAACATGCCAATATATGAATTATTTATCATGGATAATAATAACATAATATAAAATATATTGAATTATTATTATTATATTCATTGAATAAATGAAGTTTCGGTTAACCCTAAAACCATTTTCATGACCCATAACAATAGTAATATAATTAATGAGTTTCTTGATAATTTTCCACGCGAAAAAATTGTAGCCACTTTAAGTTCAATTGATGATAAAATTGGTTCTTTACACACTATATCCTCCAAAGATTTTTTATATTTCAACAAACTACTAAAACAATATTACAGTAATATAAAAGAAATCTCATCGGCGAATAATGCAATTGCGGTGTTTTTTAATACCGACTTACCCACCATTCATCAGGAGATAAAAGAAAAAAACGCTTCACAAATTCAACTTTTAAACGATACCGATTCTAATATCCTAAAAATACAACACTATTTAACGTGCATCTATTCATCGTTTGATTTATTGGTTGTACCTGTAAATAATTTTAAGCAGAACCTAACAACCCTTAAATACATTCTGGCCAACTTAAAATTGCATTTAAACTACATTGACCTTAAAAATGCTGAAGAACTTCAAAAATCCATTTCTAAAATTGAAAATGGTGTTGAAGACATACATAACCAGCTTAACAATATTAATTTACAAAGCGACTCTGTATTGGAACAAATTATAGACCTTAAAAACAATTCTTGCCTAAATGAAAATTTGAATAACACGGAACTTAAAGAAGAACTTAAAAAAATTCTAAACAACTATAAACGGATGTCCTTTGGGGAATATCTTCCTGAAAATCTTTCAAATTCTTTAAATAATCATACCCAAAAAAGTTTTGCTTATTTAGGTGAAGTCATTACTAATATACAATATCATGACATCATTAGGCAAAAAATGGAGCATATTCAAAGCTCTCAAAATGAACTCATAAAAGAGATCAATGATATTGATTTAAATAAACCTAGTCAAGACGATCAATTGAATATCATTGTTAAAATACCTGAGATAACTGACATTCAGGTAGCGCAATTACTATATACAAATAAAGATTATCAAACATCGATTGAAAAAATAACAAACCAACTTATTGAAGTGGGTCATGAAATGAAATCAATGGATAAGCTTTACAATTCTATTCACAAAAACTCACAAAGCTTTGAGGATACTTTTGTAAATCAGATAGTTGTTGCCCAGGATGTTTTTGAAAAGCATTATCAACTATTGGGTACCAATTGGGAGGAATCGGACACAAAAATTAAAAACCTTGACACAGACTACAACACCTTAAAAATCAATTTCAATAAGCTTTTTC
Source organism: Salinivirgaceae bacterium (assembly GCA_027858735.1). Taxonomy (GTDB): domain Bacteria; phylum Bacteroidota; class Bacteroidia; order Bacteroidales; family SZUA-534; genus GH45. The sequence continues at coordinate 7,758 of JAQICC010000205.1, read as the reverse complement.
AAAGCGAGAAAACACTACGTGCCGAAGTACGTCAATTTGAAAAACTAATAGATGCAAATGATAAATCATTTGGAATAGAATTGATGCGGCGACTTTCACACTTATTTTCTGATATTCAAATAAATTCAAATTCACTAAAAACGCACTTAAATAATATCACGCAAAACCTTGATTTCTTATTGAATATCATTAAATGTTTTAAACCCGATATCCAAAACCATTATATTGAAAATAGTTCAATAGAAGATTTAACAGAGAAATCGCAAGAAATTAAACAAAAAACAAAAGAATATGCAAAACTAAGTACTCATATATCGGACGAAATTACACAATCAATTAAAAAAATTGAATATTATACCTATTTTAAAGAAACTGTAGAAGGAATTGTATCATTACTTAACACCATTAACCAAATTGTAAACTATGATTCTTTAAAACATATCTTAGGTGATAATAAAGAATATCTAAATAGAATTAAAGATTTATATACCATGAAAAGCGAGCGTGACGTGCATGCCAGACTTTTCGACGTAGGCCAAAATTCAGAGGATAAATCAAGTAAAGATAATGAATCGTCATACGACATGGATGACGGTGATATTGAATTATTTTAATTAAAAGTGATAACTTAGTTTAGAAACTATATAAGTTTTGTTTTATAAGTATATTATGATGCATTTTTAAGAAATATTAAGGATTTTTGAAGGACATAGCATCGTTACGTACTGAAAAGATAACGAGATTATTTCAAAAAAGTGCATACTAGAACTTAAGCCTGCCTGACGGTAGACAGGGATAAAATTTAAACATTTTCTTATATAATGGCATGATATTATTTGCTGAAAGAAACCATTAATAACCATTTTTATGAATGAGTATAAAATAACTTCAACCAAAAACAAAGAAACTAAGGCTCTTGAAATTTCATTACAAGGGCATTTAAACATTTCAAACATAACAGAAATTCAAAAAAAGCTTAATTCGGCAATTAAAAAAAGCAAAAAAATATACATTGAACTCACAAAGGTTGATGATGCCGACATTTCAATCATTCAGCTTTTAGCCGTTTTAAAAAACAATTGCAATGAATCAAATATTGAGATAGATATAAATTTTGATTTAAACATTGAAATTTCAGAGCTATTCAGTAGAGCAGGATTTGCCAATACAATTATTTAATTATAAATCCATTAACAATGGGAAAAAAAATTCTTATAGTAGACGATTCTGAAAGCATACGGGAGGTTGTAAGCTTTACACTTGAAAACGCGGGTCACGAAGTTCTTAAAGGTATTGATGGGCATGATGCTTTAAAATTCCTTGATGGGAACAAACTTGATTTAATTATTACCGATTTACACATGCCCAACATGGATGGAATTGAATTTATCAGAAATGTTAGAGCGAATGAAGCTTACAAATTTGTGCCCATTCTATTTTTAACAACAGAATCGCAAACTTCAAAAAAAATGGAAGCTAAAGACGCAGGTGCAACAGGGTGGATTATTAAACCTTTTGTACCAGAGAAACTATTAGCCGCAATAAATAAAGTTGTAAGGTAATGGAACAATTCAGACAAAAATTTATCGAAGAAGCAAGTGATCTTATCAATGAACTTGAAAAGGCACTTCTAGACCTTGAAGGTAGTCCTGACAACCCGGACATTGTCGAGCAAATTTTTAGAGTAATGCATTCCCTTAAGGGTGGAAGCTCTATGTTTGGTTTTAACAAAATGGATAAATTCACACACCATCTAGAAAACATTTACGATTTAATTCGTAATAAAAAACTAAATATTAGCGATGATATTTTAAATGTAACATTAGCATCTGTTGACCATTTACGAAATTTGATGGTTGAGAAAGATGATACCGACCCTACTCACCAAGTACAGCACGATTTGCTACTTAGCAAAATAATGGAAATAATTAATGAAAATACAATTGCCGAAGATGAAGGTAAGACTATTCAACATATGGATGCGCGCCTAAATAAAGAATTGGCAACCTATTACATCAGTTTTATTCCGCATGCTGACATTTTCAAATATGGCACTAACCCGCTCTACCTAATTGATGAGCTTTGCGAATTAGGAGAAATAAAAATTTATCCACGTTTTGACAAATTGCCAGAATATGATACCATAGACCCTACGCAATGTTATATTTATTGGGATATTTTCTTAGCAACAAACCAAGGTATTAATGCCATTAGTGAAATTTTCATTTTCGCTGACGACCAATGTGATTTAAATGTTCACAAAATATCTGAAATAAATTTATTGGAGGAGGCTCCGTTTCTTGGGATCATAGATAAAACTATAAATAACCAAAAAAAGATTGAAGTTGACCAACTTCTTCTATTAACCAATGATTTAGAAAAAGTATTTGCAAAAGAACAAGAAAAAGAAGCGCGCAAAATAGGAAAAGGCGCAGCAGAAACCAGCATCAGTAGCATTAGAGTGTCGTCTGAAAAACTTGACAACTTAATAAATTGGGTTAGCGAATTGGTTACCATTCAGGCCAGATTGAGTCTTTTTACCCAAGAAACCGAAACCATGGGTTTAACACCTATTGCTGAAGAGGTTGAAAAAATTTCACGCCGCTTACGAGACGATGTATTTAGTATTAGGTTAATTCCTATCGAAAATATGTTAACCCGTTTTCACAGATTAGTGCGAGAACTCTCACACGAACTTAATAAAGAAGTTGTTTTTAAAACAGAAGGTACCGAAACCGAACTTGATAAAAATATGATTGAGATCTTGGCCGATCCCTTAATGCATATTGTTCGAAACAGTATGGATCATGGAATTGAGTCAACTGAAGAAAGAATAAAAAATGGAAAAACAAAAAGAGCTACCATTTTGCTTAAAGCTTTCTATTCTGGTACCAATGTTCTTATTCAAATTTCTGACGATGGAAAAGGTATCGATCCTGAGCAGATTAAAGAAAAAGCAATTTCAAAAGGACTGCTGGCTCCTGATGCTGAATTGAGCCAAAAGGAAGCCCTCGAACTTCTGTTTTTACCTGGTTTTTCAACCGCAAAAAAAGTTACAAAAGTCTCGGGTCGTGGTGTTGGAATGGATGTTGTTAAACGAAAAATTGCCGAAATTAGAGGTGAAGTAGAAATTGAATCTACAATAAATATAGGAACCACTTTAACTATAAAACTTCCACTTACACTTTCAATTATTGATGGGCTATTGGTTCAAATTGGTGATACTAAATTTGTAATTCCTGTGTCATCGGTTGACAAATGCTATGAATTTAAGCATACCGTATTAAAAAATGCCATAAACCACCTAATAAGAACTGACAATACAGAAATTGCCTATTTAAATTTACGCGAAATGTTTGAAATTGAAGGCGATGCACCTGAAACTGAACATGTAGTTGTTGTTCGGTTTGGCGAAATTCGAATAGGATTGTCTGTTGATAATATTATTGGACAATATCAGGCTGTATTAAAGCCATTAGGAAAACTTTACAAAAACCAACAAACCATTTCAGGGGCAACCATACTAGGCGATGGTACCGTTGCTTTAGTTATGGATAGCAATAAACTAATTTCATTATTCGCAAGCAATGAAATTAAAATTGGAAGATAAAATGGAAGAAAAAATCATAAAACAAACAGCTGAAAATGTTTCAACATTTTTAACCTTTAAATTGGGTAAAGAATTATTTGCAGTAAATGTATCAAAAGTGCTTACTATTCTTGAAATGAAACCGATTACGAAGGTTCCTAATTCTCCTGACTATTTGAGAGGTGTAATTAACCTAAGAGGACAGGTTTTACCCGTAATTGACATGCGTATAAAATTTGGCATGGAAGCAACTGAATTTACCCAAAACACTTGTATTAACGTGCTAAATATTACCATTGACAACGAAAAGGTTCAATTGGGTATTTTAGTTGATACTGTTGATCAGGTTTTGGAAATAAGAGATGAGGAAATTGAAGAATCTCCAACTATTGGCACAAAATATAAAACTGAGTTTATTCAAGGAATGTATAGGTTAGACGATGGTTTTATTATGCTTTTAAATATTGATTTAATTTTCAATACTTCAGAATTGCTAATTGCCAAAGAGATTGAAAATAGCGATGGCTTAAAGAGCGAAAATATCGCTGAATAATTATTAATAAATTATGGGTCTACTACCAATTTATTGGGTCATTTTATAAGATGTACATATTTAAATATTCAGGTCAACAGTTATCTCCCGATAGTTATCCCATTGATAAAAATGTACTATTTGTAAGTTTTTCCACTAAATTCGTTGTGATATCTAGTATATAGACAAATAGAATGGATAATAACTCTTTGTTCAATAATATTTATAATACACAGTTACCTGATAAGGAGTTTAATCAATTAAGCCAATACATTCAGAATAATTATGGAATTAAAATGCCTCCCGCAAAAAAAATAGTACTACAAGGACGACTTCAAAAAAGGCTTAGAAAGCTTCAAATTCCTGATTACAAATCATATGTAGAATACGTTTTTAGTAAAGAAGGCGAAAATGAGATCATTCACATGATGGATGTGGTGAGTACCAACAAAACAGATTTCTATAGAGAGCCAATCCATTTTGAAATTCTGGCTGAAGAAATATTACCAAAATTACTTGCCATAAAAGGTAGAGGAAAAATAAACGTTTGGAGTGCAGGCTGCTCATCGGGCGAAGAGCCCTATACTATTGCAATCGTTCTGAACGAATTTAAAGATAAAAACCCCGGATTCGATTTTACTATTACAGCTACTGATATATCGACACAGATGCTTCAGAACGGCGCCAATGCAATTTATAAAGAAGAACGCATTGAAATTATACCCTTGAATTTAAAAAAGAAATACTTTTTAAAATCAAAGGACAGAACTACCCCCATGGTACGTGTAAATAAGGAACTTAGAAACAAAGTTAACTTTATGCGCCTGAACTTTATGAATACCACATATCAGGTAAACGAAATGTTTGATATTATTTTTTGCCGAAATGCACTCATCTATTTTGAACGAGACAACCAGGAACAAGTAATCAATAAATTATGTAACAAATTGCACCCTAGTGGCTATTTCTTTTTAGGACACTCTGAATCAATTACAAACATGAAAGTTCCCCTAAAAAGTATACGTCCAACAGTATTTACTAAACTATAAACTTCGACCATATGCTTTCTGATAAAGAACTAATTGAAGAGCTAAAAAAACGGTTACACGATGCCGAAAGCTGCCGTATACTAGCTAACAAACAACACGACGAGCTAAAAATAGTGAATGAAAATTTAACGGAGTCTGAGGCCTTAAAAAGTCATTTCATATCAAATATTACAAATGAAATAATAAACCCATTTGCCTCAATATTAGGGTTATCTAAAAATATTATTACTTCAGCCGATACCGATATTCTAAAAATAAAAAACATGGCTGAACTTATTCATTCTGAAGCTTTTGAACTCGATTTTCAGCTCAAAAACATCTTTACAGCTGCAAGAATTGAGGCTGGACAAGCCTTACCCGAATTTATTAAAACCGACATAAATTTGCTTATCACAAGCATAGTATCGGCCTATAAATATAAAGCGGAACAGAAACAGTTAAAAATAAATTTTTCATTTGAACTCGATAAAAAACTAACCGAGGATAGCTATTTTATTACTGATCCTGAAAAACTTAGACTTATAATTTCAAATCTTTTAAGCAATAGTATTAAATACAGTAACGCAGCTAACCGCATTGAAGTTAAAGGATCGGTTGATGATAATACGTTAAAATTAATTGTGAAAGATTATGGAATTGGTATTGATACTAACAATTTAAAAGTAATATTTGATAGATTTAAACGAATTGATCCCTCTATTAATTCACTGAACCCTGGTCACGGGTTAGGACTATCGATAACCAAGGCATTGCTAGATATTTTAGATGGCGATATTGATATAAAAAGTAAACGCAGCATAGGATCGGTGTTTACAATTAAAATTCCTCAAGCCGAATCGAGTGATACAGATGGATATGCCATAGATGGTAATGAGTTTATTTTTGACGATAATGAAGATGGAATCTTCTAACATACCTATAAAAACACACTTTTTGTATCCTTCAGCAATATTTGCACACAAGGAACCTCATATAGTTGATACCATATTAGGCTCATGCGTTGCTGTATGTTTGTACGATCCTATTAAAAAAATGGGTAGCATAAATCACTTTATGTTACCTTTTTGGAATGGCACTGGATTAGCATCGCCTAAATACGGAAATATTGCCATTCCGAAAATTATTGATCAAATGCTTGCAATGGGATCAAACCTTAATGATTTACAAGCTAAAATTTTTGGCGGTGGTGAAGTTGTAGAAACAAAAACTAACATGTTTCGAATTGGCGAACGTAATATTGAAATTGCAATTAATACATTAAAAGAACATAAAATAAAAATAACCGGTCAAAGTGTAGGTGGTAAAAACGGAAGAAAGATACGCTACAATACCGAAACTGGAGTGGTTTTAATGAAAATCATAAAAAAACAAACAGAAAACGATGAGCGATAAAATAAAAGTTTTAATTGTTGACGACTCAGCAGTTGTTAGACAATCTCTCACTGCAATTTTAGAAAGCGATCCTGATATTGAAGTAATGGGCGTAGCCGCCGACCCCTATTTTGCTGCCAATAAAATAGCTCATGAAGTACCCGATGTTATAACACTCGATATTGAGATGCCCAGAATGGATGGATTAACTTTTCTAAGAAAAATTATGACACAACATCCTATCCCTGTAGTCATAATATCAAGTTTAACAACAGTTGGTACAGAAACTGGAATTAAAGCTCTTGAATTTGGAGCAATTGAAATAATCACAAAACCTAAACTTAGCACCAAAGAGTTTATAGAAGAATCACGTATTCGAATTTGCGATGCCGTTAAAGCAGCAGCAAGTGCTAAACTTAAGCGCAAGAAAAATATAAAAAAGGTTGTGGCACCAATCGATGTAAAACCAAAGCTCAGTGCAGATGCCGTAATAGTTAAAACTAGTTCTAATCAAAGCATGATTAAGACTACCGAAAAAGTTGTTGTTGTTGGTGCATCTACCGGGGGAACAGAAGCATTACGCGTATTTCTGGAATCATTACCTGCCGATAGCCCTGGTGTAATAATTGTTCAGCACATGCCTGAACAATTCACACGATCATTTGCCGATAGACTAAATGAACTATGCAAAATTAGTGTAAAAGAGGCATCAAATAACGATACTGTAATTCGAGGGCAAGCTTTAATTGCCCCGGGTAATCACCATCTTATTTTGAAAAGAAGTGGAGCAAGATATTACCTTGAAATTAATGATGGCCCATTAGTTAACAGACACCGACCATCGGTAGACGTTTTATTCCGATCAACAGCAAAATATGCAGGAAACAATGCTATTGGAGTAATTATGACTGGTATGGGTGATGATGGTGCTAGAGGATTGCTGGAACTTAAAGAGGCCGGCGCCCATACAATTGCACAAAATGAAAAAACATGTATTGTATTTGGAATGCCAAAAGAAGCTATAAAATTAGGTGCAGCAAATGAGATTCTCCCCCTCAATCAAATAGCAAATAGAGTACTCAAATTTCAATATTAGTATTACCTAAGTTGAGCGATTCGAACAAAGTGAAGAGGCGCTTTACTTAGGTATAACCCTCCCGACCTCCGGTACGGGACAGGCTGACCTAGGAATTGTTGATTTTCACATTTTGAGTAGC
>JAQICC010000183.1 GCA_027858735.1 Salinivirgaceae bacterium | reverse complement strand
ATAATCTGAAGTAACTAATCGTAAATAATTTGAATGTGCTTACATTGCTGATTGAAATTGGTGATTTTAAGATTTGCTATGTGTGTTTTTTCAAAAAAAATAGCACCTGAGTAGTTACATTTATTTTGTTTTTTTCTCCCTCCCTCAAAAGAAAAGCCCAACGCACATTGCACACATTTGCAAATCGCACAAGCCGACCCACAACCAAAATTTGCAAAAAAGTGCAATCTTCCCATCGCACACTAAAAAAATGACATTCGTTTATTGTAATTAAAAAAAAGCATCTATCTTTGTTCGCAAATTTACGAACAGGATGAATTTAAAATCAGTTACAACAGACAAACAAATTAGGACTGCAAGGTACGCAAAGGCAATGGGGCATCCTGTGCGGATGTATGTTTTGGAATTGCTTTCAAACCAAAGCTGTTGCTACAGTGGCGATTTAAGTGATGAATTATCCATTGCAAAATCTACTTTATCACAACACCTCAAAGAATTAAAAGACGCTGGACTAATTCAGGGAGAAATTGAATCTCCAAGAATTAAATATTGTATTAATAAAGAGAACTGGAAAGAAGCCCAACAACTTTTTAAACAGTTTTTGGGAATCTAAAAAAATTTATAATAACTGTTCGTTGTTTTGCTAATAGCGAATTGAGAATAAACACAATGGATATAAATAATTTAAAACTTGCAAAAATGGAAATTAAAGTATTAGGCACAGGATGTGCAAAATGCAAAGCTTTGGAAAAAGCAACTAAAGAGGCAATTGAAAAAACAGGGATTAATGCCACCCTTACAAAAGTGGAAGATATTGTTGAAATTATGCAGTTTGGTGTTATGACAACTCCTGCATTAGTCATTGATGGAGAAATTGTTATAAAAGGGAAAGTCCCAACAGTTGATGAAATCTCAAAATTATTAACCAAATAATCAATCAAAAAATGAAAAAATTAATTAGCACTTTAAGTTTATTCCTATTAGTGGGAGTAATTGCCGTTTCAGCCCAATGTTGCAACGGGGCGACAGCCGATAATTCAACCAGTACAAAAGTAACCTGTGCCGAAAATCAAAAATCAAGCGAAGTTAAAGCCTACTATTTTCATGCAACCCGTCGTTGCGCAACCTGTCAGGCAGTAGAAGCCGTTTCTAAAGAAGCGATTAAAGAGTATTATGGCGACAAAGTGACTTTTGAATCAATTAACAGAGAAGAAGAAAAAGACAATCCATTAGTAGCAAAATATAAAATTAGCGGGCAAACACTTCTTATTATCAATGGCGACAAAAAAGTGGACTTAACTAATGATGCGTTTTTAAATGCCCGTACCAATCCCGACAAATTTAAAAGCAAATTGAAATCAACCATTGATTCAATGATGTAAGTATGGAGATATTACAAAATTTTTTGGAAACATCGCAGTTTCCTATACTGACGGCATTTATTCTGGGACTTATGACTGCCATAAGTCCCTGCCCTTTGGCAACCAACATTACAGCTATCGGCTTTATAAGCAAAGACATTGTAAGCCAGCGAAAAGTATTTATTAACGGATTAGTCTATACTTTGGGGCGTGCAATTACGTACACAGCAATAGGGTTGCTTTTCTTTTTTGGAGCAAGTCAATTCGAGTTTGCAGGGTTCTTTCAAGAGTGGGGAGAAAAGCTTTTAGGACCGCTTTTAATCATTATCGGTCTGTTTATGCTTGGCATTTTAAAATTAAAAATCCCTGGCATTGGTTCGCTAACCGAAAAAATGGAAAACAAATCGAACAGTGGGTTCTGGGGCGTTCTTTTATTGGGTGTAGTTTTCGCATTGGCATTTTGCCCTTACAGCGGAGTACTCTATTTCGGAATGCTTATGCCTATGACAATTAGCAGTGCCAGCGGTTTGTATTTACCCTTGTTTTTCGCCATTGCCACAGGAATCCCAGTGATAATTTTCGCATGGCTTATTGCGTTTAGTGTAGGGTCGATTGGCAATGTATATAATAAACTAAAAACTTTTGAACTTTGGTTCAGGCGAGTAATTGCGGTATTATTTATTGTTGTTGGGGCTTATTATATAATCACGATTTATTTCTAAAAAATTTATCAATACCGTTCGTTATTTTACGAATAGAAAACAGGAGAAAAAAATGAGAGAGAAAGTAATTGCTATAAATCGAAATATGAATGGTTGGTTTATTCCATCCATCCTACTGCCAATATGGATAATCCTATACTGGAATTTACAACCAATAGCCGACTTTGTGATTGATGACCTTTTCGGCATGGCATCGGGTAAACACCTGACCGAAACCCTACGTTTTTTCATTTTCGAGGTTCCGAAAGTAATGTTGCTATTGGGACTCATTATTTTTGGGGTGGGCATTTTGCGGACGTACTTTACCCCCGAGAAAACAAGAAAAATACTGGAAGGAAAGTCGCTTTTTACAGGCAATATTTTGGCATCCTTACTTGGTATAATCACTCCGTTTTGTTCCTGTTCAGCAATTCCATTATTCTTAGGGTTTGTTGAAGCTGGTGTCCCATTAGGTGTAACTTTCTCGTTCTTAATTGCTGCTCCAATGATTAACGAAGTTGCTTTGGTATTGTTAGTCGGTCTGTTTGGTTGGAATGTGGCATTAATTTATGTAGGAACAGGTCTTGCCATCGCCATTTTATCAGGTTGGTTAATTGGAAAATTAGGTTTAGAAAAGTATGTTGCTGAATGGGTATATAAAGTAAAAGCCAACCACGAAAATGAATTGGATGTTAAACTTTCCTTTTACGAAAGAATTAAGGCGGGTTACGAATCGGTTACAGAAATTGTTGGAAAAATATGGATTTATATCATCATCGGTATCGCAGTTGGAGCAGGTGCACACGGTTATGTTCCCGAAGATTTTTTGGGTTCGCTGTTGGGTAAAGAGAATTGGTATGGTGTTCCCCTTGCTATTTTGATGGGCATCCCAATGTATTCCAACGCAGCAGGTATAATCCCAATTGTTAGCGTATTAATTGAAAAAGGTGTTTCGCTGGGTACTGCTTTAGCATTTATGATGTCGGTTATTGCCTTGTCACTTCCTGAAATCATCATTCTGAAAAAAGTTTTGAAATGGCAATTGATAACCATATTTGTTGGGATTGTTGCCGTTGGAATTGTAATTGTTGGGTTCATATTTAATTATGTGATGTAATGTTAAAGAAAATCATCATTATAGGATTAATTGCTTTAATGCATGTTGTTACCTATGCACAGGAAAAACAGAACTTGATTAAGAACCTTACACCCATTGTTCAGGTTTTCGGAACAGCCTCTTACAACTTTGAAAACAATAATTACGGCTATAGTTTTGGTCGTGCGCATTTGGGGTTTCAATATCAGTTTAATGAAAAGTGGAGTTCTAAAATTATCATCGACCGTGGTAGGGCAACTTCTATTGGGGAGATAACTGTTACCGATGCAAATGGAAATATGCTGACTGTTCAAAACACATCAAAGGAAGGCGCATATTATACGATGTTCCTAAAATTCGCAAGTTTGCAATGGAAAGTAAACGATAAATTCACTCTTGAAGGTGGCGCAATTTTGCAAAACCATTACATCACCCAAGAACGCTTTTTGGGATTGCGTTATGTCGCTCAAACTTTTCAAGACTTGTTCTGGCATATTCCAAGCAGCGACTTAGGTTTTATTGCTGATTACAAGTTTAACAATGTTTTCTCTGTGGATGTAGCAATTACCAACGGCGAAGGACCACGCAAAGTACAGGATGCTTTTGGAAAAGTGAAATTTGCTGGTGGAATTGATGTGATTCCAACTGAAAAAATTCAAACAAGATTTTTTTACCATAACCGACAGTCGAAAACAAATAGTGAAGAAACCGAACAACTGTTTTCAGTTTTTGCTGGGTTTAAACCCACCGCAAAATTTCGGATTGGCTGCGAGTTAAACTACATGAAAAACCTTGACAACATTAATAACCTAAACAGTTATGGGTTTTCACTCTATTCGGCATATTCGTTGACAAATAAAACGGAAATGTTCGCACGTTACGACAGGTTATTATATAAAGCCTCGGATAATCTGTCAACCAATAATAAAAATGGAAATTCAATTATTGGGGGTATATCACATTCTCCTGTAAAAGGGGTAAATCTTTCGTTGAATTATCAAGGATGGTTACCCGATGAAACCTCAAACCAACATGAGAATAGCATTTTATTAAGTATGGAATACAAATTCTAAGATTGAATACGATGGAAACAAAAAAAGATAACTGTTTATGTGGTGCAGGCGATTACATTGTAATGGCTTGTTCTGGTGCATCGGATGTTGGACAAATCTCTGACTTGGTTGCACGAAAATTACGTGACAATGGAGTGCGAAAAATGAATTGTTTGGCGGTAGTTGGTGCAGGAATAGAGAAATCGATAGAAAATTTTAAGACCAAAGAAATACTCATTATTGATGGTTGCCCCATCGACTGCGGAAAACGATTGATGGAACAACACAATTTTACCAATTACAAATACCTTCGTGTTACCGACCTTGGTTTTGTAAAAGGCAAAACCCCAGCTACCGAAGGAAACATTCAAAAAGTTTACGAAAAAGCAGTACTTATTTTCTAACATTTAAAATCAAAAATCATGGAAACAAAATTGTTAAGTTTCACAAGGTTGTTTATGACAACTTGTTTGATTACTATATTTCAAAGCTAACACAATAATTTTAAACTCATCAGGTTTTTGTAAAAATATTTCCGGTTTCATTTCGAACCATTTTTCGATAGCTTGAAAAGGTGTTTTCACATTAAGTTCTTTTCTTAAACCTCCGTGTCTTCGGTAG
>JAQICC010000165.1 GCA_027858735.1 Salinivirgaceae bacterium | reverse complement strand
TAATCTCTATGATAATCTGATTGTTATAACCAAACAAGTGTTCCAATAAAAACATATTACATGATACTTATAATCTTTATAATTGGAAGTTATATTTAGGTGAGCACTAAGTCTAATCCAAGTATTTTGCTCATGAGGCAGTATTTTAAAAATGGTTGTTTATTGTAAACGCTTTAACAATATAACAATTAATTTATTGTTAACCAATGTGTTTCATACCATTTGGTCGTTACGTTAAACTTTCGTAACATTGTAATAAGGCTATATGCCGAAGGAATTTTTTCCTATACCTCTGCTTCGGTGGAGGTTTTTTTATGTGAATAAAAAACTACATTTGCCACATAAAAATACTTTTCAAATGATTGACACGCTAGAACAAGGCTTTTTTGGTATTGGTATTCAGAACGGAAAAACGCCTGAAAATTTGGGCGTTCTGTGGCGTTCGGCTCAAAACATGGGAGCCAGCTTTATTTTTACGGTTGGCAAACGCTACGCTAAGCAAGCATGCGACACGCATAAAGCTACTGGGGCCATGCCCTATTTTCATTACGATAGTTTCGACGATTTTTATGCACATTTACCGAAAGGTGCTGAATTGGTTGGTGTTGAACTTAATGACAAAGCCGTTGCACTAGAAGAATTTAAACACCCCCGCCGTTGTGTTTATTTGTTAGGTGCCGAGGATAATGGTTTAACCAACAAGGCCATGGAAAAATCGCATCACTTGGTAAAGTTCGATACCCGCTTTAGCATTAATGTTTCAGTGGCAGGAAGTATAATTATGTACGATCGAAATTTAAAATTGAAGTTTGGCGGTATATTTTTATAAAGAAATAAATGACTATCCGGTTGTGCACCCAAAACTTTTTCATTCTATATTGTTGTATATTAGCTATTTAAAAAATACTACAGTGCACCAAATATATGAATTTACTAAAAGCGTAAATTTTTAAATATTTAGTCTCTGATATAAATTAATGTAGAGGTTAAAATCTTTCTGATACCATAGTGATTTGGTGACTTGGTGGCTAAAAAAATTGCCACAAAGTCACTAAGACACAAAATTTACACTAAGAAAAACAAATGTTTATATCATAGCCAATGTTTATTAAACATGCTACGTGTCAGGCTGTTATAGTAATAATTTAGTATGTTTTTTTTATTAGTAATTTTTATTATATATTAAACTATACGTAACTATCTAATAATATTAACTATACAAATTATTATATTGGGCGTAAAAGCGGATAGTCATTAAGAAATATGTTGCATACAAGAAAGTAAATCATCTACTCTTATAGTTGCAATACCAGATGATATATCAGACATTGCATAAGGAATAATTAACTTATTGTTGTGTATTAAGCCTCCACACGAATAAATTACATTAGGCACATAGCCTTCTCGCTCATCCTCGTTGGGTGAAAGTAATGGCTCTTCAAGGCGAGCAATTATTTTTGTTGGATCATTAAGATCAAGTAAAATAGCACCTATGGAATATTGTCTCATGGGTCCCACACCATGAGTAAGAACGAGCCAGCCTTCATTGATCTCAATGGGCGATCCACAATTTCCTATTTGTATAAACTCCCATGATTTTGCTGGTTCCTGTATAATTATTGATTCATGCCAAAAATGCAAATGATCTGAAAACATTATATGATTGTTTTCTCCGTCCTGGCGAGAAAGCATTACATATTTACCATTTATTTTACGGGGAAATAAAGCCATACCTTTATTTTGAACAGCTTTACCATTTAAGGTAATAATATTAAAATTGAGAAAATCACTTGTCTCTATTAATTGAGGAAGAATACTATACCCATTGTATGCAGTGTAAGTGGCACGGTAAATAGCTTCGTTATTTTCGTCATAAAATTTAACAAATCGGGCGTCTTCAATACCTCTACTTTCATTTTCTGAAGAGGGGAATATTACACGCTCAGAAATTGCACTATTTTCATCAAAACATAATGTGTAATTAGAATTAGCCAGCCAGTATAAAATCCTGATTGTTTCATCGTTACAATTAAAAACTGGATCTAAGTGAAGTACACCTATGCTTATTTTCAGATCTTGAAAAGTAAAGCTATCCGGTATTTGTTCCAATACCCGTATACTTGTTTCGTCCCATGCATTTAGGTCTTCCAATTTAAGTTGAAACAGCTTGCTATCATAATGCGGGTCATGTCGCATTTCAGATGTCTCAACAAACTCGCTTGTCGAATCAAAAAGAAATGAATAATTATTCTTAATAACACCACTACGAAAAACAATAGATGAAATATGTCCTTCGCCTGTGGCGCGAAGGCTCATTATAAAACGAAGGCCGCCTTTTGGTACATTACTTTGATCAGGATGAGGAATCATTGAAGGATTGAAAAGTGCAGCAGATTCAATTGAGTACTCCATTGTAAAATAAGCACCTAGTAACTTTTTTTTTGTTTCACTAACTGGTATGTCGCGTGGTATGTATTCCGAAACTTTATCAAAATGTTCGCTTATTTGTCGCTCTAAATTTTTATGTCTATCGCAAAATTTATAATAAATCTTCTGTATTACCTCCATTGCTTCATCTTCTGAGAGACTCAATACTCTGTTAATTATGTTATTTATACGCGTCACACCGCCTGGAATATGAGCGCGAGTAATTACCCTTGAATTATCACGTGTTATTTTTATTTTTTTCCTTTTTACAAGTGAGCTAATATTTATAGAACTATCCATATGTAATGTCTTTTTTGTTTGCACTTTTTATATAAAAACCAATTACTATTTTAAAACCTTCTTATACACATCTAAATAACCTTCAATCATTTTTTCCTGGGTGAATTTTAAGGTTGCCCATTCTCTGCAATAATTCCTGTTTATTAATTTAATGCAATTAACAGCAGCCACAGCTTCTTCAATTGTTTTTACAAGAAATCCTGTTTTAGTATCATTAATTAATTCGGGCATTGACCCTTTATTAAATGCTATTACTGGTGTTCCACACAGCATTGATTCTGCAACGCTTAATCCGAATGGTTCGTTAAAACTAATTGGATGTAGCAGTGCAAAAGCTTCACCCAAAAGCTTATTTCTCTCTTTTGAGCCTGAATTACCAACGTATACCACATTGTCATTGTTAATAAATGGTTTTACTTTATTTTTAAAATATTCCTCATCTTGTATTAAGCCAGAAATAATAAGTTTACGTCCTGCTTTTTTAGCTATTTGAATAGATTCATAAGTGCCTTTTTCAGGATGAATTCTGCCAAAAAACAATAAATATTCTTTGGGTTTAGGGTTGAAAGTAAAACCAGCGGGATTTATTCCGTTATAAACTGTTGCTAGGTAATCGAGTTCTGGACTTCGGTCGGAATTACTAATGGAAACATAAAAATTATTTTTGTTGTATTTTTTGTATACAGGAATTATTTTGGGGGACGAAAATCCATGAATAGTAGTAACCATTGGTGTTTTGATTAGTCGAGAATAGCTAAGTGGCAGAAAATCAAAATTGTTATGTATCAAGTCATATTTGTCTGCTTGCTCCATCAAATTACTAATATGTAGGCATTCCCAAACTTTAGGCTCAATATTTTCATTTTCAGCATAAGCAGTCTCCGCTATATATTCTAATTTGCCTTTTGTACTAGAATCTCCTGTTGCAAATAGTGTAACGTCAATTCCTTTTTCAATAAGTCCCTCAGTTATATTTGAAGCTACTTGCTCCCAAGGTCCATATTTTATAGGTGGCGTTCTCCATGCAATTGGTGATAAAATGGCAATTTTCATCTGTTTATAATTTTATTTTATTGGTCAAATAGCCCCGATAAGTCGGGGGATTATCCATGTTAAATGTTTTCGGTTGGTGTACTATTTATTGCATGGTTATTTCATACTTAAATTGGTTTGCGTGGATTATTTAAACAGTGGTCAACAAGTTCTTCTAAAATAGCCGTCCCTACACACATTACTTTATCTGCACCGCCCCAGTATATTTTAACAGTTCCATCTTCTTCCGGCACTGCACCGCAACTAAAAACTACATTGTGTACATAGCCCGTAATTTCATATTCCTTTTCTGGTTGCAAAATCCACTCATCACCTACAGCAATAATTTTTGAAGGATCTTCAAGATCATGTAATGCAACACCTAAGCGATAAACGCAACCATTCATAGTAGGGAATACTCCGTGATAAATGTTTAGCCAGCCACGTTTTGTTTTAATAGGTGGTGCTCCAGGACCAATCTTCATTTCATCCCAGTGATATTGCATCGGTTTCATGATGAGTTTAGATTCGCCCCAAAATTTAAGGTCGGGTGAATACGAAATCCAGACAGACCATGGTGAAATTTCAGAATGAGGACGATCTAATCGGGCGTATAAACCGTTAAATTTCTCGGGAAATATAACCACATTACGATAATCAGCTTCGGTGATAAGAGAAAAGCGCTGAACCGTTTTAAAATCCTTTGTTTTGGCAAGCCCTATACGCACACCATGCCTAGAATAAGCACTGTAAGTTATAAGGTATTCACCCTCCATAAAAATAATACGAGGGTCTTCAATACCATACTCTTCATATTCTTTAAAAGGTTCCTCACTAGCTGGAACCATAAATGGTTCTTTATCTACCTTAAAGTTAAATCCATCATCACTTTCAGCAAGCCCTAATATACTTCTCCCATTTAGTTTGTGCGACCTGAAAATCATAATGTACTTGTCGTTGAATTTTACTACTCCTGCATTATGTACGGTTGCAACCGGATAAGGGACGTGATCTTTTTCCAGAATCGGGTTATTTTTATACCTTTCTATTAACATAACTTTATCAATTTAATTATGAGATCATACAAAACTTTCTATTCTAAAATGTTGTGATATTATTCAGGTGAATCTCTGATTTATGATTTAATAATATTTTTCCTGTAAAATTCTTCATAAGCCTGTAAAACAGTTAAATGCGAAATCAGATAAGCCAAAGTGCTTTCAGCACCTTGGTTGCGATTAATACCATAACTTTCCAATCCATCGCAGCAACCATTGGTTTCAAAATCATACAAACCCATTCTTAAATCATTTTCACCGAGAAACCACATAAACGAGGTGAATAATTTATTCAGATATTCTTTGTCGTTAGTTACATAAAAAGCTTGGTGAAACATTAAAATCATCGCCAAAGCATCAAGTGGTTGTTGAGCAAACGTTGACTTTTCCCCTTCCCTATTATACCATTTTTCATTTCCTATTATTGACAAATAACCATTAGCAAATGTTATACTGATTAAGAAATTCATAGTAATTAAGGCAATTGAGCGTACTTTGTCGTCGTTAAGTATTTCAGTAGCATGTAAAAGTGCAAGTGGCAACATAGCATTATCATAAGCTAATAATGATTCAAACCATTTCCAATTTTCAGAGCTGTGTATTTCATAATGTTCAATTAAGGTATTTGCTAGTTTTCGTAATATTTCTGTCATTGAGTCATCCGAAGGGTTACTTTGTAAATAGTAACTTATACCTATCATAGTATTGGCAATGCTTCTTATCGATTTTAGTTTCTCAAAAACAGGAACGGCTTTAAAAAAGATTGACCGGCCTGTTTGATAATAAGAATCATTGGGGGCATTTCCAAGCAGGTATCCAAGTGCCCATATTGTTCTGCCAAAAGAGTCTTCAGATCCTACTTCATCAAGAAACCCGCGACTGAAGCTTAGGAAATTTCTAAAAGTTCCGTCTTCGTTTTGCATATAATGAATGTAACTCAAATATATCGGACATAATTCCATCGCCTGATGGCTCTTTTTTTGTTTAAAGGCCATTAAAGCCATTAGTAATGCTCTGGCATTATCGTCTAAACAATAGCCATCTTTTAAATTTGGGATACCATATTTCGCATGTTGTATAATCCCAGTATCATCAGTTAAACGTTTTATATGAATGAGCGAAAATGGAGGCAAAGTTAAGATGTCAAAGGGGAGATATTGTTCTTTAACTACCTTATTTTTGTTTTTCAAAACGTTAAAGAGCAAGGTGTTATATTTCACTCCTATTTTAGGCCACGTTAATTCTTTGCCATAGGCATACGCCTTCTTTCTAAGCTTTTTCAAAACGTCAGGCTTATCAAGCAATTCAATCAAAATGTCCGCAAGTTGATCCGAGTCATTAAAATCAAATAATCTTCCTCTACCGTTGGCCAGTAATTCCGTAGCATGCCAGTAAGGGGTTGAAATTACTCCAGAACCCACTCCAATAGCATAAGAAAGTGTACCACTCGTAATTTGCGCTTCGCTATTATATGGAGTAATATAAATATCGGAAGCATATAAATATTTAAACAGATCTTTTTCGTTAACAAACTTATTCGGAATTATTACATGATCTTCTAGTTTAAGGCTTTTTATTAGTTGTCTGAGATGTATGGTATATTCTTCGCCCGAATAACGCAGAACATTCGGATGGGTTTTTCCTAATACTAGATATATAATATTTGGATGTTTTTTAACTAGCTTTGGTAAAGCTTTAATTGCTACTTCAATACCCTTGTTTCTGCTTAAAAAGCCAAAGGTCAATATGATTTTTTTATCTTCGAGTTTAAACTCTTTTTTTGTTTGTTTTTGGTTAAACTGATAGTCGGGTACCCCGTGTTCAATAAATGCAATTTTCTCTTTCGAAACATCATATATATCAATCAGAAAATTAATAGCTTTTTGGTTCATTACAACAACCTTATCAGCCATTTTGCATATTTCCTGCATTATCGCTTTTTGAGTGTATGAAGGGGTATAAACAATGGTGTGTAGAGTTACTATTAAAGGAATTTTAAGACCATGTAACAGCGGAAGGATGTAAACACCACTTTGTCCGCCAAAAATTCCAAATTCATGTTGAAGAATACAAACATCAGCACCGCTATGGTTGATGTATTTTGACGCAGCTAGGTAATCACGTTGATCTTCTTGCCTGATGCTAAATTCTACTTCTTGCGGATACGAATATTCTTCCTCAGCATCATTCATTGCAACAATGAATCCTTTGTTCTTTTTACTTTTTTGTTTACTATCGTCTATCATGGAATAGTAAAGGTTATGTGTAAAAGTGCCAATTCCGCACTCTCGTGGGGGGTAAGTTCCAATGTAAGCTATTTTCATAATTTAATGATTTGGTTAAAATCAAAGAGATGATTTATTGCATTTTTCCAGATTACGCTCTATTGTAAAGTGAGTATTCAGAATAAGTACTGTAATTTGAATAAAGTTAGTGAAATTTATCAATTATTGTATACTTAAATCAATTACAACAGTACTAACTGATTAATTCATGCGTTTAGTTTAGTGCAGATACAACTTGCAATACCTGTCGACGTAGTTCCCTACTTCAAAGGGATTGCAAGGAAGTAGATGTGCTGAAATAAATGCACTTTAGTAAT
>JAQICC010000146.1 GCA_027858735.1 Salinivirgaceae bacterium | reverse complement strand
TCTTTAGAATATCTTCACTGGGGAGTAATTGCCGCAATTATAGCCATATTTGGTACTCTAGGAGATTTAGTGGAGTCAATGTTTAAAAGAAGCGTTGGAGTTAAAGATTCAGGAGCTATTCTTCCTGGACATGGAGGGATTTTGGATAGATTTGATAGTTTTGTATTCACAATTCCTGTAATTTTTACATATTTGTATTTTTTTATCAAATAGTACTGTTAAATAAATTATTTCATTTTCGCTATGAGAATACATAAAGCAGGCATTGGAGTTATTTTGGTAACTCTTTTATTATGTGCCGCAATAGTAACTGTATTGGTTTTACTATCTACTCCATTAATGGTTTTATATAGCATTGGAATAGTTTTGTGCTTATTGTCGCTGTTTGTTTTGCGCTTTTTTAGAAATCCAAAACGTAAAATTACCATTACTGAAAAGCAGGTTATTGCACCGGCCGATGGTAAGGTTGTGGCTATTGAGGAAATTGTAGAAGATCAGTTTCTTAATGATAAGCGCATTCAAGTATCAATTTTTATGTCGGTTTGGAATGTACATATTAATTGGCTGCCAGTTTTAGGTAAAGTGGTGCAAGCTCTACATTATAATGGCAGGTATATGGCAGCATGGTTGCCTAAGTCGTCAGCAGAGAATGAGCGTTCAGTAGTTGTTATTGAAACGGTTAATTCCGGAAAAATAATGGTAAAACAGATAGCAGGTGCTGTGGCACGCAGAATAATAACCTATCCAAAAGCCGATACTGAGATAAAAGCTGGAGATCAATTAGGATTTATACGTTTTGGATCAAGAGTTGATGTTCTTTTACCGGTTGATTCTAAAATAAATGTGTCGCTAAATGACAGGGTTATAGGCGGTAAGACGCTTTTGGCGGAATTGTCTGATTAACCTTGGACTGTTAAGATTCTATTTTTATTGAAAAAAAGTAAGTTTATCTTTAATTATTAAAATTAGAAGTATAAATTTGCGGCTTAATTAATAATCAAAATTATTCGAATATGGCTTATAAAATAACTGAAGATTGTATAGCTTGTGGAACTTGCGTTGCAGAGTGTCCTGTTGAAGCTATTTCTGAAGGTGATATCTACGTAATAGATCCAGATACTTGTACTGATTGTGGTACGTGCGTTGAAGTGTGTCCAGTAGAGTCGATTGTACCTGCAGAATAACGAAAGTTAAAAGAAATTATGTGTGAAAGCCCAATTTATTTGGGCTTTTTCTGTATTTGGTCATTTATTAATGTCTATTAATGGAAACGGATTTCGATTTCAATACATTTTACTTATAAAAAGCATTTAAATACTATCTTTGTTATAACAACTAGCTGATAATCTTATACCTGTATGATATTTAGTAAGAAGTACACACCACGTTGGATAGTTTTCGTTATTGATGTATTTATATGTGCAGCCTCAATATCGCTAGCTTACCTTATACGATTCGACTTTGATCTTGATAAAATGCAGGCTACTAATGTAGCATCCTTATCGCAGAATGCAATGTTGGTATTAGGTGTTAGAATTTTTAGTTTTTTAATTGCTAGAACGTATGCAGGTATTGTGCGATATACTGGAATTAAAGATGCACAAAGGATATTATTTACTACGCTGTCTGGTAGTGTTTTAATTTTAGCTATTAGCATTTTAAGCCATAAATTTGGTTTTACCAATGCTAACATTGTTCCTATTACTGTAGTTCTAATCGATTTTTTTATTACCGTTTTCTTTATGACCTCGTTAAGGTGGCTAGTAAAGGCTATTTTTGTTGAGTATGGTAAATCTTCTATGGAGTCGAAGCGCGCAGCTATATATGGAGCCGGTCCAACAGCTTTAGCAGCGAAAAACTCATTAGAACAAGACCCTAATATTAAGTATAGGGTGGTGGCTTTCTTTGATAATGTTACGGTACGAAGCAGAAAGCAAATGGAAGGTGTTCCCTTATTACCTATTTCACATATTGATGAGTATTTTTCAAATAGGGATTTAGATTTTTTGGTTTTAGCTAGACCATTTGAATCTATTGAAGAAAAAACAATTCTTATTGAACTTGCATTAGCAAATAATGTGCAGGTTTTTACTGTTCCAAGTGTTGATAGCTGGATAAATGGTGAATTAAGCTCAAGACAAATTCGTAAAGTAAAAATTGAAGAGCTGCTAGAGAGGAGCCCAATTGTATTGAATGTGGATAAAATTGAATCGCAGGTTTCCAATAAAGTAGTTATGGTAACTGGCGCTGCAGGTTCAATTGGCAGCGAGATGGTTCGTCAGTTGATAAAGTATAAACCAGCCAATTTAATTCTGTTTGATCAAGCTGAGACACCATTATATGATATTGAAATGGAGTTGCGAGAGCAACAGAACTGCTTCAATTTTGAAGTGGTTATAGGCAATGTTTCTGATCCTATAAGGGTGGAGAAAGTATTCGAAAAATATAAGCCTGAGATTATATACCATGCAGCGGCCTATAAGCATGTGCCAATGATGGAGAATAATCCGGCTGAATCGATAAAAACAAATGTATTTGGAACCAAAACAGTTGCTGATTTAGCGGTAAAATATGGTGCTAAGCGTTTTGTTATGGTTTCTACCGATAAAGCTGTTAATCCCACAAACGTTATGGGAGCTTCAAAACGGCTGGCAGAAATTTATACGCAATCGTTAAACGATATTTCTAAAACATCATTTATCACCACTCGGTTTGGAAATGTTTTGGGATCAAATGGTTCAGTAATTCCACGGTTCAGAAAACAGATTGCTGATGGTGGTCCAATAACAGTTACACATCCTCAAATCACGCGTTTTTTCATGACCATTCCTGAAGCTTGTCAATTGGTTTTAGAAGCTGGAGCCATGGGAACGGGTGGTGAAATATTTATTTTTGATATGGGTAAATCGGTTAAAATTGTTGATTTGGCCAAGAAAATGATCAAGTTGTCAGGCTTGCAATTGGGTAAGGATATTCAGATTAGTTTTACTGGACTGCGCCCTGGTGAAAAACTTTATGAAGAATTGCTAGCCGATAAGGAAAATACTCAATCAACTCATCATTCTCAAATAATGATTGCTAAGGTTCGAAGTTATAAACATGATGAGGTTTCTAAGCAAATAACTGATTTAGTTGATATGTTGGGAGAACAAAATAATTTGAATATAGTAAATCAAATGAAAAACATAGTTCCTGAATTTATTAGCCAAAATTCAATTTATGAACAACTCGATAAGCAGGAAGTGAAACAGCAATAAATAAATCACAACTATCAATTTTCAAAAAAAGAAACATTGAAAGTAAGGGTTGGGTCTCGTGATTTGATATTTGACTTGTAAATTTATCTCGCCATTTCTTTAACCTCTGGTAATTTATCTAGAATGATCTTAATCATTAAAAATCGTTGATAGCTATTTATAAGCCTCGAATCTATTTTTATTGGCTTAAGAATACTTAGTTCTTCATCGCTAAGTTTAGAGAACTTTTCAATTAACCTTGTTTTAACCACTACAAAAGAAATTGCCTGAAGTATATTCTCATAAATAAATTTTCTTTTTACAATTCTATCAATCCCTTGATCGGTTTTTACCTGTTTGTTTTCACGGTTTTTAACTTGCCCTTGTTTTTTCAGCTTATCATATAAATTTACGTTTGGGCTCTCTTCACCTTTATAAAAAATAGCCTCTGCTATTTCGGTTTGCAATAAGTCAATTAATGATTTGACGTTGGCATGGTTTGGACTAATGTTGTTATATGATTTAAAATTAATTGTATTTAGCACTTCAATATTTTGCCAATATTATCAAGAACTTCCATGTAAAGTAAGCGCAAAAAGGTTGTGGTATCTTGCTTTATATGTTTGTACTTTTCAATACGTTCAAGTACATTGTCTAGTAAGCCTGAGGTTTTATTAGCCAGTTCTAATCCAGCGGCAATATTATCAATCATAGATTTTGTAATTGGTTGTATTGCAAACCTAATCTAATCTAATTCATGAATACTAGCAAACATAAAGTTGGGGAGTGTATTAGGCTTATTCTAAATATAGGTCAATCAGTCCTTCAGGGCATTCAATAAATAAGGATTTTTTTTCTTGATTAACTTCCATCATAAAATCAGCATGAATAGGAATGAGTATTTCTTGCGATTTGTAGGTAATTGACATTAGAGGATTATTTGAATTGTCAATTACATGGTCAATAATGCCAAGTTCACCATACTTTTTATCGGTAACTAAGAATCCTTTTAGAAGTTCGATATTATCAATAAATTGTTGCTCTGACAGATTGATGTTGGAGTTTGGGATAAATACTGGGCGATTGGCAAGCTTTTTTGCTTTGGTTTCGGAGTTAATCCAGTCAAATTTAACCCGCATGCGTTCTTTGCCCATTGGCCTAATTTCGGCAATAAAAAAAGGAACCAGTAATCCATCTATTTCTAGAAGTACTGATTCCTTTATATTTTCAAAAAAGTCAGGATTTTTAGCTTCTAGTATTAATTCACCATGAATGCCATGGGTTTTAATAATACTTCCGATCTCTAAAAAGTCCTGCTTATTCATGGCGTTAATTTATTCTGCTTTTTCTTCAGCAGGAGCATCTTTAGCTTTCTCGGCTGGAGTTTCTTCAGCTTTTGCTTCTGGTGCAGCAACTTCTTCAGCTTTTGCCTCTGGTGTAGCAATTTCTTCTGCTCTAACCTCTACAGCTGGAGCTTCAGGAACCTCTTCAGCTTGAACTTCTGCAGCTGGAGCTTCTTTTGCGGCAGCTTCTGCAGCCTCAGCTTTAGCAGCATCTTCAGCTTCTTTTACAAGCTCAGCGCTTTTTGCAGCTATTGCCTGAGCTCTATCTTCGCTAATTTTCTTCTCAGCTTCTAAACGAGCACTTGAGTCTGATGATTTAGCCTCAAATAAGGAATCAACTTTAGCTTGGATCTTTGTTGTTTTTTCAGCTTTCCAATCTTCATATTTTTTATCGGCAGCAGCTTCATCAAAAGCACCTTTTTTTACACCATCTAATAAGTGTTTTTTCATTAAAACACCTTCATACGATAAAATTGCACGTGCAGTATCTGTTGGTTGTGCTCCATCTTGTAGCCATTGCAATGCCCGGTCGAAGTCAAGTTCTATAGTAGCAGGATTTGTGTTAGGGTTGTAATTACCCAATCTCTCTATAAACTTACCATCTCGTGGCGCTCTGCTATCGGCTGCAACAATGTAATAGTAAGCGTTACGCTTTCTACCATGTCTTGCTAGTCTAATCTTTACAGGCATAATTTAAAATTTAATTTGTTTTTATTTAAAAATTTCGAGCTGCAAAGATATGATTAATTTTATTATCTAAAATATATTTTTGTGTTTTTTAATGCATAAATCCCTGAATGAGTGAATGGTTATATGAAACCGTGTTATTTGAATTTATCGGAATATTTTTAATCACTGACTTATAAACTGGAACGATCTTATTTGAGACGCATAAAACCTTGAATTATAATCTTTTGTGTATATTATAATGGAGATGTTTCAAGTATGTGATGTTCAAATGTTTTTATGCTACATTGATAAATCAATATTTTATATTTGTAACTTATTTTATATTATTACGACCAATTATTAGATTCCGGGATTTTAGTGAGTAACGACGAAGCGATAAAAAAAATTGAAAAGTATCAGCCTTTAATTAAAAAGGTGAGCTTTATGTATGGTCAAAATAGTGCTGAGGTTGATGATATGTTTCAGGAAATTTGTATTCAAGCATGGCGAGCTTATCCTCAGTTTAAGGGTGATTCGAAATTTTCAACATGGTTGTATAGGGTTTCTATTAACACGGCTATCTCATGGATTCGGAAAGAGAAAAGACATAGACATGGAGACTCGGAGGATGAAAAATTGTATGGAATACATGATGATACCCCTTTTTATGTTGAAGAAGAGAAGAAAGAGCAAGTGTCGGCTTTACATAGAGCTATAAAAAAACTAAACGATGTTGATAGAACCCTAGTATTGCTTTATTTGGAGGAGGTAGCATATGCTGAAATTTCTGAGATTTTAGGGCTTACAGTAAATAATATTAAGGTGAAAATGAACCGTGTTAAAAAACGATTAAAACGGTTAATTGATGATGATGAAGCTAACATGATTTAAATAGCAGTAACTATTTATTATGATGAAGTTCTATTTGATATTAAGAATAAAAATTTAATAAATGAGTGAATTTGATAATCTCAAGAATGCTTGGAAAACTATCTCTGAAGCGGGTACTACCCATAAGTATTCAGCTAATGATATAAAAAAGATAGTCAAAAAGAAATCGAACAATGAGCTTTTCAAAATAAAAAGAAAAATTATTTTTGAAGCGTCTATTACGATTGCTTTTTCAATATTCTTTGTTCTGTTTATCAGGTTTATAAACCCAGTTGACACTGGTTACGCACTATTCTTTATTGGTGTTATTTTAGCTATAAGCCTTTATCCTTATATCAAAGTTTTACAACTCAAAAATTCGAATCACCCGGATCTTAAGAGCTATTTGCAAGAATTTTTAAAGGGATTTGACCGGCTCGTGAAGCAATGCATTAGAATGGCTACTGTTTTAATACCATTTGCAGCGATAGGTGGATTTTTCTTAGGCTATCATAGTGCTGCAAGTCAAGCTGAATGGATAGGTTTTTTTAAGTTTTTAAATTTGTTCTTATTATCTGTTTTTGTTGCCTTGGTTTCGTTTGGTGGCTATTGGGTACAAAATCGATATTTCAATTGGATTTATGGAAAAAACATTCAGCGTCTTCGCAACTGTTTAATAGATTTAGAAGAAGCTGAAGAACAAGAATAGAATGAAACATGCTTTAAACACTTGATAGGATAGCAAATAATTATCTTTTCCGAACTTATTAACAATCCCCAATTTTTCTTAGTAAATCCCTTAATTTTAGAGTCTCTATTTTGTTGTGAGATTATTTTATTCTTACTTTTTTAATGTACATCTAAAAGTCTAAAACACATGTTTTTAGTATTTGATACCGAAACCACAGGGTTACCAAAAAAGTGGAAAGCACCTTTAACTGATTTTGAAAATTGGCCAAGACTTGTTCAATTGGCTTGGCAATGTCATGATTTAAAAGGGAATCTGCTTTTTGCAAAAAACCATGTAATTACACCCGATGGTTATACCATTCCTGATGATGTTGTTGCTGTGCATGGTATTACAACTGAAATTGCTCATGAGCAAGGTATTCCTTTAAAGGATGCGCTTTCAGATTTTATAGAAGATGTTAAAAAAACGAAATTTATAATAGGGCATAATATTGAATTTGATGTAAATATTGTAGGATGCGAATTGCTGCGCTCTGAAATGCCCGAAATAGTTTCAAAAGCACCACAACTTTGTACCAAAATTGAAAGCACAGAGTTTTGTGCCATAATGAAGAATGGGAAAGCCAAATGGCCGACTTTAACGGAGTTGCATACAAAACTGTTTGGGCATGTCTTTGAAGAAGCGCATAACGCAGCAGCCGATGTGGAAGCAACAACACGTTGTTTTCTAGAACTTGTTAGGGTGGGCGCTATTACGGCACGAAGGCTTGAAATGAATACTGCCGAAATTGAAGCTTTTAAAACAAACAATCCTAAAGTAATTCAACCAGCGGGCATAAGATATGAGTCTTTTAAAGTAGATATTTTTACTGAAATTGACATTCGGGAAGAAGAGCGAAAAATGCAAGAGGCTGCCAAGAGCTCTGGTAAGCATCCATTTGTTCATCTTCATGTTCATTCTCAATATTCAATTCTTGATGGAGCAGCAAAAACATCGCAAATAGCTGAAAAAGCAAAAAGTGATGGTATGACAGCTGTTGCCCTAACCGATCATGGGGGAATGTTTGGTTGTAAAGAGTTTCATGTATCATGTAATAAAGCTGGAATTAAACCTATTATTGGTGTTGAAGCATATGTCGCAGTAAGAGGTCATTTGGTTAAAGAAAACAAATCAGACGGTAGAGGGAATCATCTTGTATTGCTTGCTAAAAATAAAATTGGATATAGAAATTTATTAAAACTAACCTCTATAGCACATATTGACGGTATGTACTATAAACCTCGCATCGATAAGGAATTACTAGAACAATATAAAGAGGGATTGATTGTTTCATCGGCCTGTTTGGGCGGTGAAATTTCACAACATATTATGAACGGTAACATAAAAAAAGCTGAAGAAACCATATTGTGGTTTAAAGAAGTTTTTGGAGATGATTACTATTTAGAACTACAGCGGCATAGAACTAATGACCCACGTTTACGAACCGATGTTTGGGAAAACCAGATAAGGGTTAACTGTACCCTAATTAATTTGGCAAAAAAGCTTGATGTAAAAATAATTGCAACAAACGATTCGCACTTTATTGATGAGGATGATGCAGAAGCACACGATTTATTAGTTTGCTTAAGTACGGGTAGAGATTTTGATGATCAAACCCGTATGCGATATACCAGACAGGAGTGGTTTAAAACCACTGCAGAAATGAACCTTTTGTTTGCAGACGTTCCCGAAGCTTTACTAAATACAGAAGCATTAGCCGAAAAAATTGAAGCTTATGAGCTAAATTCAGATCCAATCATGCCTGAGTTTACTATTCCGGCTGATTTTGGCACTATTACAGATTACAAAGAAAAATATTCGGAGGAACAACTCATTGAGGAATTTACTCAAAAGGCCTTTAATAGACTTGGAGGCTATAATAGTGTTTTACAAGTTAAATTAGAGTCTAATTATTTAGAATATTTAACGTATCAAGGTGCCAAAGAACGATTTGGCGATCCGCTTGATGCAAGTGTTGTTGAGCGTATTGATTTTGAGCTGGATACGATCAAAACCATGGGTTTTCCAGGATATTTCCTTATTACACAGGATTTTATTAATGCGGCAAAAAACAACGGAGTATTAGTTGGGCCAGGTCGTGGATCTGCAGCTGGGTCTGTCGTGGCTTACAGTGTTGGTATTACTAATGTCGATCCAATAAAGTACGATTTACTATTTGAACGTTTCTTGAATCCTGATCGCGTGTCAATGCCCGATGTTGATATTGATTTTGATGATGACGGCAGACAGTGGGTACTAGATTGGGTTACTGAAAAATATGGTAGAGACAAAGTTGCTCACATTTGTACTTTTGGAACTATGGCAACCAAATCATCTATAAAAGATGTTTCGAGAGTATTGAAACTGCCATTAGATGAAGCCAATAGACTTGCAAAAATGGTACCTGAAGCTCCAGGTATGACATTTAAGAAAGCGTATAAGGAAAGTCAAGAGCTTTGTTTGGAGCGCGATGAAAGCCCAAATGAGTTGCTTAAGAAAACCTTGCTAAATGCTGAAAAGCTTGAAGGTTCGGTTCGGCAAACGGGAGTGCATGCTTGTGGTATTTTAATAGGCCGCGACCCTTTGGATGAGCACGTACCAATTATGCCAACTAAAGAAAAGATTCCTGGCAAGGTTGGTCTTATGGTGACACAGTACGATGGGCGTTTTGTTGAAGATATAGGTCTGCTAAAAATGGACTTTTTAGGCCTTAAAACACTATCCATTATTAAGGAATGTTTAGCAAATATAAAACTATCAAAAGGGCACGATATTGATATTGATAAAATATCCTTTGAGGACGAAAAGGCTTATCAATTATTTGCAAATGGTGAAACAACTGCCATCTTTCAGTTTGAAAGTCCTGGTATGAAAAAACATCTTCAAAACCTTAAACCTGATAGGTTTGATGATTTGGTAGCCATGAATGCTTTGTACCGACCTGGACCCATGGAGTATATTCCCTCGTTTATTGAGCGTAAGCATGGTAGAGAGAGGGTGGAGTATGATAACCCACTCATGGAGCCTTACCTAAAAGATACCTATGGTATTACGGTGTATCAGGAACAGGTCATGCTTCAGTCTCGGGCATTGGGAGGATTTACTCGTGGTGATTCTGATACTCTGCGTAAGGCAATGGGTAAGAAGATTATTGCCATGATGGATAAATTGAAAGTAAAGTTTGTCGACGGTTGTGCCAATAATCCTGAATTTGTAAAAGGAGCAGAAGATGCTAAAAAGAAACCAGAAGAAGTAGTTGAAAAAATATGGAAAGACTGGGAGGCATTTGCCGCCTACGCTTTTA
Source organism: Salinivirgaceae bacterium (assembly GCA_027858735.1). Lineage (GTDB taxonomy): Bacteria > Bacteroidota > Bacteroidia > Bacteroidales > SZUA-534 > GH45. The sequence continues at coordinate 62,786 of JAQICC010000146.1, read as the reverse complement.
ATAAATCGCACTCCGTTTGTTATGCATATATAGCTTATCAAACCGGTTACCTGAAAGCGCATTTTCCCGCAGAATTTATGTCTGCCAACCTTAGCCGTAACCTTTCAAACATGGAGGAAGTTACAAAGCTTATGAGCGAATGTAAACGTATGGGACTTAAGGTGTATGGCCCCGATGTTAATATGAGCTATAAAAAATTTACCGTAGATAAAGCAGGCGATATTCGTTTTGGCATGGCTGCCATAAAAAATGTAGGTGAGGGCGCAGTTGAAAATATTATTGAAGAACGAGAAACAAATGGTCCTTATAAAGATGTTTGGGATTTTGTGGAGCGAGTTGATTTGAGAGCTGTAAATAGAAGAGCTGCTGAGTCGTTAGCTCAGGCAGGTGGATTTGATGGATTTGATGAGGTTGAATTCAGAAGTCAGTTTTTTGAGAAGAACGAAAATAACGAAACCTTTATTGATAGTTTATTAAAATATGGCAACCTTATAAAAAGCGATAAAGAGCAGAATCAAACTTCATTATTTGCAAATATTGCAGATGAGGTTGAAGTTGCACGTCCAAAATTACTGAGTTGTGAACCCTGGAGTAATCTTGAGCAGCTAAATCGTGAGAAAGAACTTGTTGGGATTTATCTTTCGGCACACCCATTGGATACCTTCAGACTGGAAATTGACAATTTTTGTAACACTACCTTATCGGAATTTTCTGACATGGCAAGTATTGAAGGTAAGGAAGTTACGCTAGGGGCAATTGTAACGGGTGTAAGATCGGCCATGACAAAAACTGGGAAACCGTTTGGAGGGTTTACGCTAGAGGATGATACCGGTACCTATGAAACCGTTTTCTTTGGGAAAGATTACCTGCAGTTTAAGAATTATTGTACTGAAGGATATTCATTGTATTTAAAAGGCAAAATTCAGAAAGGTTGGAGAGGAGATGAACTGGAGTTTAAAATTTCATCTATTGAGATGCTTGTTGATGTTAGAGAGAAGCTTATAAAAGGGGTGACAATGAAAATTTCAGTTAATGATATAACGCAAAAATTTATCAATGATTTATTGGCTAAGGCGGAAGAAAATAAAGGAAATGCCTTATTGAAATTTATAATCTTTGATCCTAAACAAAATGAAGATGGGAAAACAACCTGGATGCAAATGTTTTCACGTACTCATACTGTGGATATAAACAATGATTTATTGAATTTTATTGAAAGCCAACCAGGTGTTGAATATAAATTAGAATAATATTAAACGGAGTTAGGTATTTTATATTGAACTCAGGTTATTAATAATTCAGGTAAATAAATAGTTAAATAAATAATTATTCAAACATTTATTCCTATATATTTGTATTTATCTCGAACCGAAATAAAAACTAATAAAATTAAATGATATGGCAATTCACGTAACTGATGCAGATTTTGAAGAAGTAGTATTAAAATCAGATGTTCCAGTTTTGGTTGATTTTTGGGCAGAATGGTGTGGACCATGTAAAATGATTGCTCCAATTGTTGATGAACTTTCAACCGAATTTGAAGGAAAAGCTAAAATGGTAAAGGTTGATGTTGACAATAACTCAGGTACAGCTATGAAATATGGCATACGTAATATTCCTACACTTTTATTTTTTAAAGGTGGTGAAGTTGTTGATAAACAAGTTGGGGTGGTTGCAAAAGCTGCTTTAGCTGAGAAAGTAAATAAGCTACTTTAAAAAAACGATATTCGAATTTAAATCCGGTAATTATATAATTACCGGATTTTTTTGTTTTATTTTGAACCACAATGAAAACATTGCAAGAAATATTCAATTTTGAACAATTCGATAACTTAGAGTGGGTATCGAAGCAGGTTGTTGAAGGTTTTATTACTGGACAGCACCGTAGCCCCTATCATGGATTTTCGGTTGAATTTGCAGAACATAGGTTATATAATTCTGGCGAAAGCACCCGTCATATTGATTGGAAGCTTTATGCCCGGACCGATAAGTTTTTTGTAAAAAAATACGAAGAGGAGACGAATTTGCGATGCATGATTGTTACGGATACATCATCTTCCATGTTATTTCCGGTTGGTGAAAAAAGTAGAACCAATAAGCTGAGTTTTTCGGTGTATTCAGCTGCTGCTCTTATCTACTTATTGCGACGACAACGTGATGCTGTTGGGCTAACTTTATTTTCTGACAAAATTGATTTTCAATCGCAAGTAAAAATTTCCGAATCGCATAATAAGTTGCTTTTTAGCGAATTAAACAGGTGTTTAAATACTAGCAAAGCTGATTTTAACAAGACAACAAATCTGGCAGAATCACTTCATTTAATAGCAGAAAGTATTCATAGGCGATCTTTAGTGGTAGTTTTTTCCGATTTGTTTTCAGGCAATCAAGAGGAATTGTTTTCAGCACTTGAGCACCTTCGTTATAATAAGCATGAGGTTATAATTTTTCATGTTACCGACAAAAAATTTGAGCAGCAGCTTTCCTACTCAAACAAACCCATTAAATTTGTCGATATGGAAACAGGCGAAGAGCTTAAGCTTAACCCCAATGAAATTAGAAAAGAGTATACCCAAAATGTTGATCAACTAATTTCTGATTTTAAGCTAAAGTGTGGTCAGTATAAAATTGAATTTACTGAAGCCGATATAAATGAAGATTTCCAAAATGTATTAATTCCTTTTTTGGTAAAACGCAAGGCTATGAATTAGTAGCTGTTTAAGGTTTGTTTTTTGAATTTATTATAGCGTATTTTTTGTCAGATTGAGGCATTTTTGAGACACGTAACCTGTTCCGAACTTGTTTCGAAATCCGTAGCTACATGACGAAAAATTAACGATAATATGAAAAAAGACACATAATAAAACTGATGCCTGCCTGTCCAGCAGACAGGGATAAAATTTAAACAGTTACTTATGGTTTTATCAAAACCATTTTATCAGCATCGTATTTTGCAATTTGTTTAAAGAATTTTCTGAATTCTTCATATTCTGAAGCTGCAAATTCTCCTTTAAAAAGTTTTAAATCCCGAATGTATGTTATAGTGTCATTAGCAACCAAAATTTTGGTTTTGTATTCACCAAAAGGGCTCACCATATTAACAGAATCAGGTAAATACTCCGGTTTATAACCCTTTGGTATAGTAAAGGCTACTGTATCTGAATCATAGCCTGTCCATTTAGTTTTAATAGGATACTTTCTTTTCTTAATTTTTTTTGGAATAAATGTATTGATGTTTAAGGGGTTTATGGGGATAATTAAACGATTACCGTTTTTTTGACCGTAGTTTTTAATTATAAGGTCTAAATCTAATGAAGCATAAGGAATGAAATCGCCACCATGATTGAATTTAAAATTATTTATGGTAAGTCCAGAAATATCCAATTTTTTATAAAGTTTTTCTTTTTGTTCATCTTTATCAAGGTAAAGATATTGGTTAACATTCTCATACTGCAACCCTGAGTAGGATGTTACAAAGTTACCCTGAAGTTCACAATCTTCATTTATTATACAATTAAATGTGCGGAATTGTGAGTTCAGATTGGTTGGATAGATTGGTGTATTTACCATTATTCCTCCTTGTTCTGTTATTTCCAATCCCATTCTGTCGTTAGTAAACGAACCTAAAAAGCCAAATGGTTGTCTTTGGTTTGTGCATTCTAGCCAAATAGTATCACGCTTATTCGGTATATTTAGAATAACATGATTCATTTGTTGGGCAACAAAATCAGTATCAATATATTCGCTATTTTTACCTGCCCGAATAATTACATAGTTTGATTCAATATTAATTGCTTTTAAAAGGGTTCTCATATAGTTTGTTAAAGCCTTGCAATCACCATAGTTGGTTTCATCAACCTTATTAGGATCAAAAGGTTGAAACCCACCTATACCTAGCTGAATACTAACGTATCTGGTATTTTCTTGTAAAAATTTATAAGCAATTTTTATTTTCTCTTCATCAGAATTTGCCTTACTTGTTAAGGTGCGAATTTCATTTATTGTGTTTTCGTTGAGTTCGTCTCTATCTTTAATTAAATTCCAACTCCATGCTCCAAAATTCTTCCACGATGACATATTTCCGCTGTATCCTTCATAATGAAAATCGTTCGGTGCAACATAAATAAAAGGTAGTATTTCAGTGGAATTAGGCATGTATTTTTCATCTTCAATCGCATTGAAATTATTTAATTCCCATGTGTAAACTAGTTTGCTGCTGGTAAAGGTGGTGTCGGTATAATCTGGAATGTTTTTAGTTTTTATTCTTACTTGATTTGTTTCTGTTAATTCCAGATTGAACTGCGCATGTTCAACCGAAATATTGAACTGTGTAACAGGAAAAAAAGGGGGTATATATAATGTTTGATTATCTTTCTGATTATATCGATATTCTATGGTGTACGGAAATTTATCATTATTATTCCGGTTTATTAATAGACGGTTATCTGAATAAAGTGAAAAACCATCATATGCACTTACATCAATGAAATCTTTATTTTTAGATTTTTTGATTACTTCTCCATTACTATTGTAAACAATTAATGAATAATTTGCAATGGAAGATGTTTTGTCGTACGCCTTAAAAAAACCGCCAAGTTTTTGGGCTTTTTTGTTAAAGATAGTAATGGCAAAAATAACTTCCGAAGTTGAATGATCCTTTCCACGAACCTTGGTTGTAATTGAATAATTTCTAATTATTGCATCGGCGTTTTCTTTAAGTATTTCGGGAATTTCTTTAATTGGGTACTTAAGTTCTTTTGCAAATGCTGAAATAGATAGAAAGCTAACTAATATGTAAAGTATTTTTTTCATTCAGAATTTGTATATATTGTGTATTCACAGCTTTAAACATAGGTTATTGATGTTTTTTTATGATGTTTTTTTCAATACAATCTTTTCACTTTGAGTCTCTATCATTTGATTATAAAACTCCTTTAAACTAAGATATTCCTCAGGCAGAAATGTAATTTTTGAAATATTGAACTTTGAGACTACAATAATGCTATTCCCAGAATTCTGAATAGAGTAAAAGAAAGATGCATTATTATTTGGCATTGCTATACGTTTTGGTTTAGGCAAGTTATCCACGGTATACCCAGCAGGTATTGTTATGCTTGCCATGTAAACTGTGTTATATGGATAACTAAAGTCAACTGGATAGTCTCTTTTTTCAAGTTTAAAAGGGTTTTCGGTATTTTTTGCAAGAATCATGGGGTCAATAAGAAGTATATCTCCCATATTTTCAAAACCATTTTCACTTTCAAAAGTGTAAGTTAAAGTTATTGGTTTTTTAATGTCTTTCTTATTTGTTATGGAATCTAAAGTAATGTCAAAAGCTAGATTCTCTTGGTATTTTTCTATATACTCTTCATCGGAATTGTAATTAAGAAGTGCCCTACGTTTTGAAATTGCAGCATACCCTTTGTGAGTTTCAATTATTTTACCTTTTATAACACCATTATCAGCAAACTCGAATTGGGTTCTATATGATTTTTGAAATTGTTGAGTAGGTTGTAAGCTTGTCCAATTACCCCCCTTTTCATCAATAATTCGGCCCTTACCATTTAAACAGCGTTTAGGTAAAACGCCAATGTCGGTATTTTTATCAGTGGCATCTAGTAAAATAATTTTATCACCCAACTTAACCGATGAAATAACGTAATTATATTGATCGAGTATAATTTGTGCTGGATGAATTAATCCATGGTTACGCGTGCTTAAAATTACAGGCTTTGCATCCAGCCCCAAATCTTTTAACGCTGCAGTAAGTAATAAATTTATATCGGCGCAACTGCCTTCACTTTCTTTCCAGGCTTTATTCCCGCTATATGAATAAATACCCTTGAAGCCATTCCATGATATTTTATTTCTTATCAGATTTACTGTACTTGCTATTTTCTGCTCATCGGTTAAGTTTAACGATGTAAGAGTTTTTATTTCCTCACGAATAATTCCACCACCCTTAATTCTACCACCAAAATCAGAGTCTAACATTAATTTTTCACCAATGGTAGGCCAGGTATTGGTGAAATTTTGAAAAGCATGGCGAGGATATCTTATGCTACTAAGTTCAAATTGAACACATGTTAGGTAATTCTTCTTAGTTGTAATATAGTCTTCAGTTTTAAAGGCCGGTACATCTCTTAATATGAAGGTGTACTGTGATTCATCGTAATCAACATTATAACTGGAGAAATTAGTTTGAGTTACTTTTCCTACGGATCTGGACTTTTCTGTAAAATTTATAGAAGTTCGTTTTGTTTCGGTTTTTTTATCAGAAATAAGAAGGTAACCTTTCTCTAATTGTTTGTAATAAAAATATTCAGGTATATATACGTGATACTCGCTAAGTTTTATTGGTATCTCCGTTTGAAAATATCTATCATGAATCCAAAATGATTTTGATTGTATTGAATACTCAATATCAATTAAGGATCCCTTTTGCACAGCTGGCATTTCAAATTTTGTGGTTTCCCAATATTTATTTATATCTTCATTAAACATTTGAGATCTTCTAAGTTTGGTTTTCTCAATTTTACCATTTACTAAATTATAGGTGCACGCTTTTACTACACCAAGGTTGTCATAATTTTTGCGAAGATCAATTTCAAGTTTAGCCCAATCATAACCTTCTTTTTTCAGAATTTTAATTCTAAGGTTTCGACTAATATCCTGTATGAATCCTTGATTTTGACGGTATTTAATATTTACAGTTTTGTAATCGCATAAAATAACAGCAACAGCCGAACTATCTTTATGGTAAACCGTCATTTCAATTTCTTCATTGGAGATTTTACCATACTTAATAGGCGCTTTTTCGGCCAGTAAGTTTGAAAAAATGAACAGTGCCAATATGGCGCAAATAAGGCGATTGTATTTCATAGGTTAGAATGTAAGGTAATTTATGGTTTATTTAAGTTGTCAGAAATACTAACCGCACAAAAATATAAATTATTAGGTAGTATCAAAAAACGAAATGCAATTTAGAATGATAATTGATATTGTCGATCGAATTTCGTAATTTGGTTACTGAACCAAAAGGCATAATTATGAGTAAAAAAGTAGTGGTTTTAGGTGGCGGATTAGTTGGTAGTACTATTGCCATTGAACTAAGTAAGCAATATAATGTATGCGTTGTTGATATTGACTCAAAAGCCATTTCAAAACTTAAAAGGTGTTTTGGTATTACTGTTGAACAAGCTGACGTAAGAGACCGTAAAAAACTTGAGAAAATTATAGAAGATGCCGATTTGGTAATTGGAGCAGTTCCAGGAAGTATTGGCTACGAAGTTATAAAAAGAGTAATAGAGGCAGGTAAGAACATGGTTGACATCTCTTTTTTTCAGGAAGATTCTTTTGAGTTAGATGAGCGTGCAGCATATAAAAACGTCTGCATTGCCATTGATTGTGGAATAGCGCCAGGTATAAGTAATATGATTCTTGGTTATCATTATCCGAATATGCAGGTTGACACTTACGAATGTGTTGTTGGAGGATTACCTATTGAACGGGAATGGCCATGGGAATATAAGGCTGTATTTTCACCTACCGATGTTATTGAGGAGTACACCCGTCCTGCACGTTTTGTTGAACACGGTAAGCATGTAGCCAAACAAGCTTTAAGTGGCTCTGAGCTAATAAATTTTAAAGGCATAGGCACCCTTGAAGCCTGGAATACGGATGGATTGAGGACCTTATTAAAATCAATGGAAGTGCCAAATATGGTTGAGAAAACACTTCGATACCCAGGATCGATGGAATATATAAGGGTATTAAGGCATGGTGGATTTTTCTCAGAGCAAGAAGTAAAAATAGGAGATGTAAAAATACGGCCGATTGACCTAACAAGCAAATTGCTTATGCCCCAGTGGGAATTGCTAAAGGGTCAAGAAGATTTTACTATTTTAAAATCGAAGGTGCTTGGAAAGATAGACAATGAAAATGTAGGATATGAGTATTATTTGTACGATAAGTTTGATAAAAAATCGGGTATACATTCCATGTCGCGAACTACAGGATATTCTTGTACTGCTGTTGCTGAAATCTTACTTGATGGTTCATTTCATAAACCAGGTATAATTCCGCCAGAAGAAATTGCTGGAACCGAAGGTTTTTTTCCTAGAATAATTAATTACCTTAAAGAAAGAGGTGTGGATATTGAAGTTACTCGTTTGTATTAGCTTGCTGTTATCTCCTTCGTATAACAACCCCGACATAAGGGTTCATAAATATCAGTTTCGCCAAGCAAAACAAGTTTTTCGGTACTGCTTAGGCGGTGCGAATAGTGAGCTAAATCGCCGCATTTTACACATATAGCATGTACTTTCGTAACATATTCTGCTGTGGCAAGTAATTTCGGAATTGGGCCGAAAGGTTTCCCCTGAAAGTCCATATCTAATCCAGCAACAATTACTCTAATGCCTCTATTGGCTAAGGCATTGCATACTTCAACTAAGCCGTCATCAAAAAATTGAGCTTCATCAATGCCTACAACTTCAACATCATTTGCCAGTAAAAGTATATTGTGAGGACTATCAACTGGAGTTGATAAAATGGCATTTTCGTCATGCGATACCACTTCTTCTTCTGAATACCGGGTATCGATTTTCGGTTTAAAAATTTCAATTTTTTGCTTAGCAATTTGCGCTCGCTTCATTCGGCGAATAAGCTCTTCGGTTTTGCCGCTAAACATCGATCCGCATACGATTTCAATCCATCCTTTTTTTGCTAATTTATTATTCTTTTCAAGAAACATATTGCTAAAGCTAAAATTGATGCAAATTAATTAAAAATCATTTGTTCCTAAAATTATTTCATAAAAGATATAATGAACCATTCATGATGAACGTTTTAAACACAATCATTACTTTTGCATCGTAAATTAATATTACAATATGAATAAAGGTAGTCTTGTAAAAATTATTAAAAAGGAGTTGGCCATACTAGCCGATTTTGTTGAAGGGTTCAATGATAGTGAAGCTATTCATTCGATGGAAGTTGATTTAGCGTTGTCAAAAGTTAAAGATATTCAGAATGAATTGCTTCTTTTGAAAGATAACGAAGAAGAATTGCAACGGCATTTAGAAAATGAAAAATCAATTAAATCAACTGAAGTTGTTAACCTTGATTCTATAAGTTCGATTATACCAGAGACGGAACCTGAGGTTGCCAATTTACCTGTGGATTCTATAGAAATAGTAGAGCCTAAAAAAGTTGAACAGGTTGAGCCTGTAATTGCTGAAGAAAAACCTTCTAATATTGAGAAGAAAGAGCCTGTTAAAAATAGTATATCAGAAGAATTGCTTGAGGTATCAGAGAAAGTTGCTGGTGAAATTATAGAGGAGGAGGCTGAGGAGCCTATTTTTATTGCAAAAGAGAATCAGGAATCAGAGGTAGAGCATATTGAATTAGTTAAGGAAGAAGTTCCTGAAAAAATTATAGAAGAAGCAGTAATTGAGACTTTTCCAGAACAAGCGGAGTTAGGCTCAAAACTTACGGATGATAAACCAAAAGAAGGTATTTTGGCCGATAAATTTTCAAAAGACTCCCTTTCTATTAATGATATGCTAGCCGGTGTAAAAAGGAATAAGGATTTAGCATCACTTCTAAAAGACAGCCCCATTGTCGATCTTAAAAAAGCAATAAAACTAAACGATCGTATTTGGTATATAGACGAATTATTTGGAAAAAACAGCTGTACTTTTGAGAAAGCTGTAAATGAAGTAAATGAATCCGAGAATCTTGATGCAGCACTTGAATATCTTTTTACTAATTATAAATGGGATCAGGAAAGAAAAAGCACGATTAGTTTTTTAGAATTGGTATTTAGACGATTCGCAACAAAATAGATAAAAATGGCCAAACTATTTGTAGTACCAACCCCAATTGGTAATCTTGAAGATATGACTTTCAGAGCCATTAGAATTCTTAAAGAAGTGGATTTTATTTTGGCAGAGGATACCCGTACATCAGGGCACCTTTTAAAGCATTTTGAAATTCAGAATAAACTTCAAGCGTATCATAAATTTAATGAACACAAGCAGGTTGAGGGCTTAATTGATCGGATTCGTAATAGCCAAACAGTTGCACTTATTAGCGATGCCGGTACACCTGGAATTTCAGACCCCGGTTATTTGCTAATTAAGAACTGTATTGATAATGATATTGAAGTGGAATGTTTACCAGGAGCAACAGCTCTTATTCCAGCTATTGTAAATTCAGGATTACCAAACGACAGATTTATTTTTGAAGGATTTCTACCCCAAAAGAAAGGGCGACAAAAGCGCATTGATGCATTGAAAGAAGAACCCAAAACCCTCGTGCTTTATGAATCGCCTCACCGATTATTGAAAACACTAAGTCAATTGCTTGAATTTTTTAATGAGAACCGTAGAGTATGCGTAGCCCGCGAATTATCAAAACTGCATGAAGAAAATTTTAGGGGAACCTTTACCGAAGCAATAAAACATTTTTCGAGTAAAAATATTAAGGGCGAAATTGTCTTAGTAGTAGAAGGTTATAACGGTTAACAGCAGTAAAATATTTTTTCTTATGAAGTAAACGTACAATCATCCGTTAGAATTTGCTTTTTTGTTGCTAAACAATTATGTTTGATATACAATTGGGTGTTAAAAGGGTTACTTATGATAAAAGCAGTTATTGTTGATGACGAGCTTGATGCTATTGAATCGGTCAAATTGTTGTTAAACGAAAATTTCTCGAATATTACTATTGTTGGTACTGCTCAATCGGTTGCCGATGCAGAATGTGTTATTAATAGTTCGAATCCCGATATTGTATTCTTAGACATTGAAATGCCTGATGGTAACGGGTTTGATGTGCTAGAAAGAATTCCAAATAGAAATTTTAGTGTTATTTTTATAACAGCGTATAATCAATATGCCATAAAAGCATTCAAATATTCGGCTATTGATTATATTTTGAAACCCATTGATATTACTGATTTTTTAAATGCTGTTGGAAAGTACAGCGAAAATGTTTTGCATTCTCCACAAGTTGAGGATAAAATTGATGTGCTGCTTGAAAATATTAATGGGAAAAAGCCTGAAAAAATTGCTTTATCAACATCAGAAAGTATTGAATTTGTTAAAATTACTGATATAATACAAATTGAGGCGGAGGGCAGTTATTCCACCTTGAAATTCATTGATCAAACAGAGTTGGTGGTGTCAAAGAACTTGGGTGAATTTGAAAGCTTGTTAGAGGATCATCCTTTTTACCGTCCTCATCAATCACATCTAATAAATCTGCAGCATGTAAAAAAAGTAACCCGAATGGGTAATGAAATTGTTATGGACGATGGTTCAATAGCTTTTCTTTCGCGCAGAAAAAAGAACCAGTTTATGGAACTCATGTCTACTTTAGTTCAGCATAAAAAATAGAAAACCATTTCGTTTGAGGTAAACATTTACCGAATATATCGCCATTCTATCCATATGTCAAGGCAAGTATACCAATTATACATTGCTAAGTTTTTTGTGTAAAGTTTATCGTAACATTACAATGAATTTAAATGCTAAACTGTGGGAATTACAACTTCCATTGACAATTATACAACAGATCAGATTGAAGTTTCAAAGCAAGCAAAAGCGATGGGACATCCAGCGAGAGTTGCTATTATGAAACTTTTATCGGAAAAATCACTTACGTGTAATGCAATAGTAGAATCTATGCCTTTGGCACAATCAACAGTTTCGCAACATTTAAAGGAATTAAAGGCCGTACATTTGATTGATGCAATGGAGGTTAGGCCGAAAATAATCTATTCCTTAAACAAAAAGAATTATCAAAAATTTAAGAATATACTCGAAGAAATATTTTGATTAATTAGCCCAAATGAGAAAAAAAAGCTGGTCTCCCTCTGAGATCAGCTTTTTTTATGCCTTTTTTGTTTGAAAATTTACCAATTGTATATTTGAAATGCGCTGAAAGCCATTTTAATAAATACAATGGTTAATGCCGATATACATTCAAAGGGGCTTGATTTTTTAAGGCGCATTTTGAATGATAATCGGTTTTATTCCAGCTCAATTATCATAGCCGATTTGGCAGGAACTTTAAGTACCGATAAATTCGTAATTTTAGTATTCGAAATTATTTCTTTGCCGGCTGAATAGTTTTTTAGTATCTCATTAAATCGTGCCATTTGCAAATCTTTATCATCAGCCTCATTGTTGTTTAAAACCAGCATAACTGCACCGGTATCGTTGTATCTAAATACAACATAAATACCATCTTCAGGTAAAAAGTGCATGAGTTTACCCGAATGAATTATTTCATTGTTTTTTCGCCAATTTAATAGGGTTGTTAAAAAGTTATAAGCATCATTTTGCTCATCTGTGCGACCATCAGCCCTAAATGCATTTTTGGTATCACCTTGCCAGCCACCAGGAAAATCTTTGCGAATAAAACCGTGGCCTTCTTGTTCTTTGCCGTCCATTAAAATTTCTGTTCCGTAATAAATTTGGGGAATCCCGCGAGTTGTTAGCAGGTAGGCCAAACCCATTTTATATTTACGGATATCTTTTCCTAAAGTCTCATAGTAACGACTTAAGTCATGATTATCGGGGAATATAACCAAATTACCCGGGTTAGGATATGCAAAATCTTGAGCAAGTACATAATATAGTTTTGCCATTCCTGCGCTCCAACCTTCTTTTTCGTTAAAGGCCTCCGATATGGCGTTATACATTGGAAAATCGGTAACTGATGGCATGTATGAATTATACCCATCTTTATTGTTAGCACCTTTCTGAAAGTATGCAGTAATTGGAATTTTTTGTAACCAAGCTTCGCCCACAATATTAAAATCGGGGTATTCAACCATAACAGCCTTGCTCCATTCAGCCATAAATTCTTTGTAAGGGTAGGGTTGTGTATCAACACGAATACCATCTAAGCCTGCAAATTCAATCCACCATATACTATTTTGAATTAAATAGGTGGCAAGTATCGGATTTTTCTGGTTTAAATCGGGCATGTTTTTATCGAACCAACCCGTAACCATTTGTTCTTGATCGGCTTTCGATGCGTATGGATCAGACACTGTTGGTGCTCTAAAATTTGAGCGGGTAAATTCTTTATGTTGGTGAATCCAATCTTCTGATGGTAAATCTTTGTAGAACCAATGACCGCTACCGCAGTGATTAAATATCATATCCATAATAATTTTTAATCCTTTAGCGTGAGCATCGTCAACTAACTTTACAAATAGGTCGTTTGTACCATACCTGGGGTCGGTTTTGTAAAAGTCGGATATGGCATAACCGTGGTACGAAAAGGCTGGTTGATTATTTTCTAAAAAAGGATTTAACCAAACAGCAGTAAAACCTGAGTTTGCAATGTAATCTAAATGGTTTATAACACCTTGTAAATCTCCTCCATGTCTGCCATTTGGGTTTGTTCGATCAGCAGCTTCAAGCATCTCTTTATGATTGTCATTGCTTGGGTCACCATTTGAAAAGCGATCAGGCATTAGTAAGTAGATTACGTCTGACGGATCAAAACCCTGATGAATACCCTTTTTGCTATTGCGTGCTTTTAATTCATAATTATATGTAATCACCGTCTTTTTACCCGATTTAAAAGAGATGGGAAATTTTCCAGGTACGGTGTTTTTATCAATGTTTACATAGATAAAGAGGTAATTCGAATTTTCAACTTTCTTCACTTCTTTTATGGTAACACCTTCATAATTAATCTCTGGCGTAGTAGTTGCAATTTCTTCACCATAAATTAAAATTTGCAGTTCAGTTTTTTGCATACCTACCCACCAATTCATGGGTTCAACTTTGCTTATTTTAACTTTTGCCCAAAGCGAATTAGCTAAAAGCAAAACAAAAACAGCGAGTAATAATTTTCTCATACCATTTATTATTTTATAAAACAAAGCCTAATTAATAATGGATTAGGCTTTGTTTTCTGAATTTACACCTGATTTAGCAATGTTTTATAAGGATAACATCTTTATTATTTTGATAGAACCATATAGCCCCAAGGCTTTAATTCAAGAGTAGTTTGCTCAGTAAGCTCAGTTTCCTCACCAGTAAATAATGATACGTATGAACCACCAACTCCTGAAATTGATATGCTTTGTGCTTTATCTGAAAAGTTTAAAGCAACAACTACTTCATTCTCATCTTTTTTACGAATAAATGTGTAAACTTGCTCTGGGTTTGAATTTTCAAGTTTTTTTAAAGTTCCTCCAAAATGTCCATTCCATAGAGCCGAATTGTTTTTCTTTAATTTTAGCAGTTTTGAATACATATCGGCAAATTCAAACTCGCCCCATTCAATTACATCTTTTTCAAAAAACTTAAGTCGCTTATTTAGTTCGTCTTCCTGGCCAGAATATATTAGAGGCATTCCGGGTACAGTAGCACTAAATACAGCCATGCATTCAACAGCATCTCCCATACGTTCAAATGCTGTTCCGTTCCATGAGTTTTCATCATGATTCGAAGTAAAAGTCATTAGGTAATCTTCCACGTCGAATATGGTGTCAATTTTGGCATAATAGGCATCGATATCAGAAATTGTTTTTTCCCCTTTTGCAATACCATTCATTATGTGGTGAAATTCCCAAGCATAAATCATGTCAAAGGCTTCAAGAACTTCTTTTCCTTCATGTTCTGCAAGCATAAATAGGGGTTTAATAGCATCAAGTCTAGTTCTTGCATCTACCCAAAAATCGATAGGAACCATACCTGCAACATCGCAACGGTAACCGTCAATATTTGCTTCTTTTACCCAATATTCAAGGCTTTGAATCATATATTCACGCATTTCAGGAACATCATAGTTTAAATCTGCAACATCACTCCAATCGGTATTTAATGGGCAAATAATATTTCCTGTTGAATCGCTTGTGTACCAATCGGCGTGCTCGCTTATTAACCAGTTATCCCACCCTGTGTGATTGGCAACCCAGTCAATTATTACCTTCATGCCCATTTCGTGAGCAGTGCTTACTAAGTGTTTTAAATCATTAAGAGTTCCAAATTCAGGATTGGTTTTTTGATAATCAGCAACAGCATAATAGCTACCCATGGTTCCCTTACGATTTTTTTCTGAGATAGGGTGAATTGGCATCAGCCAAAGAATATCAACACCCATTTCTTTTAGTCGGGGCATGTGATTCTCAAATGCTGCAAATGTACCTTCAGGAGTATATTGTCTGATATTTACTTCATAGATATTGCTGTTTTTACTCCATTCCACAGCTTCAATATTTGCAGTAGAAGATTCAGAAGTACTAATTTCAGTTTTTTTGCCTGCATTTGAACTACATGAGAAAAACAAAGTTATAGCAAGGGCACTAAAAAATATATTAATACGATAATTCATTGGTTTAAAATTGCGATCAAGCTGAGAAGTTGTAACCTGCCAATTGTCAGGCAGGTCACTATTTTTATCTCAGACATGGTCTGTTTATACTATTAATTGTTTATGGTTAAACTATCATTTCCTTTTACCTTATATTCTTTGTCGAATAAAACCAAAGAGACATCATTACTACTTTGGTTTTCAACTTCAACTGAATTTTTTGATGCGTTCACCTTTAATACACTGCCGCGGAATCGAACTTTAAAAGAGTAGCTATCCCATGCCTTTGGTGTGCGAGGATTAAGATAAACTTTACCATTGTTAACACGTAATCCGCCAAAGCCTTGTACAACGCTCATCCATGTTCCGGCCATTGAAGTAATGTGTAAGCCTTCATGAACTTCAACATTGTAGTCATCTAGATCAAGACGCGATGTTCTTAAATAAAGATCATAAGCTTGATCCATTCTATCTAGTTTTGCTGCTAATACGGTATGCACACATGGCGATAAGGATGATTCATGAACAGTACGCTGTTCGTAAAAATCAAAATTTCGTTCAATGGTTTCCTTATCGTAGTTTTCCTCAAAAAGGTAAATGCCTTGTAAAGTATCGGCTTGTTTAATAAAACACGAGCGAAGAATTCTATCCCATGACCAGTTCTGGTTTATTGGACGATGTTTTGGATCAAGATCTTTTACCAATATTTGCTCTTTGTTTAAATAATTATCTTGTTGCAAGAAAACGCCAAGCTCCTTATCCTCAGGATAATGCATATTGTCCGAAATATCCGTCCAACGTGCAAGTTCTACACTTTCAGTAAAGTTTAACTTTTCAGATAAAGCTTTAAATTTAGCAGGAGCAACAGATTTTACATGATCTAATACCTCTTGTGTGTAATCCATTGTCCAGCATGCTAAGGTGTTTGTATACCAATTGTTGTCAACATTATTTTCGTATTCATTGGGCCCGGTAACGCCAAGCATTACATACTTTTTATAGTTTTCAGAGTAAGTAATGCGTTGACTCCAGAAACGAGAGATGCCAATTAATAACTCAAGACCGTAATCTTCAAGATATTCTTTGTCGTCGGTGTAGCGTATATAATTGTATACTGCAAAAGCGATAGCACCATTACGGTGGATTTCTTCAAAAGTAATTTCCCATTCGTTATGGCATTCTTCACCATTCATGGTTACCATTGGAAATAAGGCGGCGCCACTGTTAAAACCTAGTTTTGCAGCATTCTCAATAGCGCGGTTAAGTTGTTTGTAGCGGTATAATAATAGGTTACGAGCTACATGTTTGTCGGCTGTTGCAAGGTAAAATGGCAAACAATATGCTTCGGTATCCCAATAGGTTACACCGCCATATTTTTCACCTGTAAAGCCTTTTGGACCAATATTTAAACGCTCATCTTCTCCTGTGTAGGTTTGGTTTAGTTGAAAAATATTAAATCTAATGGCTTGTTGAGCTTCAACATCACCTTCAATAGTTATGTCGCTTTCTTCCCATTTTGCTGCCCAAGCTTGTTTTTGTTCTTCTAGCATGGTATCATAATGCTTGTTCTGCGCTTTATTTAGTTCTAATTTTGCTACCTCTTCAAGCTTACTCACATTATGATTAAATGATGAAACGTTCGTTGCGAATTTGTAAATTATCAACTCGTCGCCTTCTGCAACTTTAATTTCAGACATGCTTTCAGCATACTTGTCTCGAAAAGAGGCTACTGGAGCTAATTCAAGTTTTTCTCCGTTCTTCCAAATTTCGTAACGCATAGCTGTAGTTACAACAAAATTTGTCTTTTTTGTTTTGGCTGTTATGGAGGCTTCATTATCTGAGGCCGATTGTGTAATGCTATCCCAGAATTTTTCGTCGTAGTTTGAATCTTCATTTACTACATCAACATCAACGTAAGGAGCAATGGATATTACACCACTGAAATTAACAGCCTTAATGGCATATTTAATTAGCCCTAAATCGTCATCAACAATGCTTAAAAACCTTTGGGCGTTTACCTCAACGGTATTTTTATTTTGCATGGTTGCGCTAAAAGAGCGCAACAAATGGCCTTCTAGCATGTTTAGTGTACGCTTGAATTTTCCAACTTTTGATGTATTAAGGTCAAGTTCCTCACCATCAACTTTTATATTAATACCAATCCAGTTGGCTGCATTTAATACTTTGGCAAAGTATTCAGGATAACCGTTTTTCCACCAACCCACTTTTGTTTTATCGGGATAGTAAACACCGGCAATATAATTTCCTTGAAGGGTTTCGCCTGAGTATTTTTCTTCGAAATTGGCACGTTGGCCCATTCTACCGTTCCCAATGCTAAAAATACTTTCCGATGAGGTTACGTTTTCATGTACAAATCCCTCTTCGATAATATTCCATTTATCGAGTTTTAAATACTTATTCATAGTTGTATATTTTTCGGAGTTCGAATAATCACTTACATTTTCTTAATTAAATAGATCAATGTTTTGCACTGATTTATAAAGTTATTTTTGCGCTATAACTTCTATTAAGATTTAGACGCGATATTCGGTTTTTCTGAAAAAAAAGGGGAGCAACACTATTCCCCCAAATATCCCATGAAATATAAATTTCGTGAGTAGTTGCTCCTCTTTTAATATTTTAAAAAGTTAATTTTTCAATATTCATGTTGAGTAATCCGGGCATTACTTTGTGGGCTTTTCCTAAATTTTTGGGAGAACCAATACCCACACAATACATTTCCGCATTTAGAGCAGCTTCAACCCCGGCTTCTGCATCTTCAAATACAACACAGTTTGCGGGGTCAATATTTAACCCTTTAGCCCCAAGTAAAAATACTTCAGGATCGGGTTTAGCTTTTTTCGTTTTGGTTCCATCAATAATAACATCGAACCAATCAATAATTTCAAGTTTTTCAAGAATTGCTACGGCGTTTTTGCTAGCGGAACCTAAAGCTATTTTATAGCCGGCATCTTTTAGTTCTTTGAAAAAATCGAGTACTCCTGGCAGAATTTCATCAGGAGTCATTTTCATTACAAATTCTTTGTACCAAATATTTTTTTTATCGGCATAAGCCAATTTATCTTCTTCACTTAAAGTAATATTTCCAATTTCAAGAAGAATATTTAGCGAATCCATACGGCTTACGCCTTTTAGTCTTTCGTTATCGTCTTCAGAAAAATCGAAATTTAATTCTTTTCCCAAGCGTTTCCATGCTTGGTAATGATATTTTGCAGTGTCAACAACAACACCATCTAAATCAAATATACATGCACTAATCTGTCCCATTGATATAATAAAATTAATTTGTTTTTAAAGTAGGTTTTACGAATGCTACTGATAATGCACCAAGAAGCATACTAACACCTGCAATTGCAAGCATATAAATAGCTTCTCCATTAAAGAAATATTTCAGAATTGATCCGGCAATTAGACCACTTATAATTTGTGGGCCTGCAATGGTGAAGTTGAAAATACCCATAAATACGCCCATTTTGTCGGCTGGTAGCGATTCTGATAGAATAGCATAAGGCATAGCGAGTATTCCGGCCCATGCAATTCCAACTCCTACCATTGGAAATAACCACATGGCGGCACTTGAAGGAACATCTACGGTTGTGAATAATAGATTTAAATGTATTAATTCGCCTCCTGAAAGAAAAAGGGTTGAAATGTACCCTAAACCACCAAGTAGTAAAGCTCCGGCATAAACGGTTTTTCGTCCAAATTTTGAAGCTAATTTTGTCATAAAAAGTGAAAATATAGCAGCAAATAAACTATAACCTGCAAATAATATTCCTACCCAGTCTCCTGCATTTTGGGATGCAACCGAGGTACTATCACCAATTGCGCATCCCCAAATATGTTGCGATACAGAAGGTGTTGTGTAAACCCACATTATGTATAGTGCAAACCAGGAGAAGAATTGTACCACCGCTAATTGAAGCATTGTTTTTGGAGTGATTTTTAGTAATCTGAAAAACCCTGCAATGCCTTTATATTGATCGTCTGCTTTAGTCTCTTTAGCAATCCCCTTGTATTCAGCATACTCTTCGGGAGGATACTCCTTAGTTTTAAATACAGTCCAAAGAACGGAAAGTAATAGAATTGTACCTCCAATATAAAATGACCAAATTACCGAAGGCGATACTTGACCTTCTGGTGCAGTGTTTTCAATATTTAAACCATTTGTTAAAACAAAAGGTAAAATTGATCCGATAACTGCACCTGCATTAATTAGAAAACTTTGGGTTGAATACCCTAAATTTCTTTGGCTTTTTGGAACCATGTCTGCTACTAATGCTCTAAATGGTTGCATGGTAATATTGAACGATCCATCCATTAAAGCAAACATTATTAAGCCAAAAGCCAGTACAGGCATTATTTTAACTACCAACGAAGCATTTGGCATTAAGAACATTGCTAATGCAGCTACAATAGCACCTCCCAAAATATATGGACCTCTACGTCCAAAACGATTCCATGTTTTATCACTTGCTGATCCTACAATGGGCTGAACTATCAATCCCATTAATGGGGCTGCAATCCAAAACAGTGGTAGTGAATGTAAATCGGCACCAAGATTTGAAAGTATTCGACTAACATTGGCACTTTGAAGGGCGAATCCCATTTGAATTCCTAAAAATCCAAAACTTACATTCCAGATTTGCCAAAAGTTTAATTTGGGTTGTTTTTTCATCTGCTTTTTAATTATATGTCATACTGATTTTACATGATTATTAGTTGCGCTAAATTCAATCATGTTTAAAAGAAAGGTTATGCAAATTTAGTCTAAAGCTTGCTATTGGTGCAAATAATAATAGTGGAAATTGTTTAAAAATAGGGGTAGCAGGCGTTTAAAACGTTTGCGGAAAATGCAGATATTTGAGTTTAGATCGTAATACTTGCAATTTTTTACCTAATTATTGTGGAATCTCTAGTCGATTAGAACCGCGTACATATATTATAAATGGGTTTTATTCAGTATAAAACCCTGTTGATTCCCTTTTTATTAAGTTGGTTGGTATAACTTTCGTAACAGGGGAATAATTGGTTATGGTTTGTGTAATTCTGTCTAATAATAATTGAGCAGCTTGTTTTCCCATTTCAAATCCGTGCTGATCTACAGTAGTTAATGTAGGGTCGGTAACATTAGCTACAAATCCATCACTAAAGCCCGTAACTTTAATGTCATCGGGAACGTTATAACCGTATTTTTTAACCATTTTAAGTACACCTGTTGCTGTTAAGTCATTCACAGCAAATATTCCATCGGGTATAATTCCGGAATCAAATATTTGAGGCACTACTATAAGTGCTTCCTCACGGCTATCGCATTTTACTATAAGGTTTTCATCAACAGGTAGCCCATATTGTTTTAATGCTTTTATATAGCCTTCTTTTCGTCGTTGTCCAATAAGAAGATTTTGTGGAGCTGCAAGGTGTACTATTTTTTTGCAGCCTTCTTGAATTAAATGTTCTGTGGCAATAAAAGCTCCTTTTACATCGTCAATAATTACTTTGTCGGTATTTAATTCTTGTACGGCTCTGTCAAAAAATACCAGAGGTACATTATCTTCAATGAGTTCTTTATAGTGTGTAAAGTCGCATGTGTCTTTCGAAACCGATGCTAATATTCCATCAACTCTACTAGAGGTTAGGGTCTGTAAACTTGTAATTTCGCGCTCTTCGTTCTCGTCGCTTTGACAAATCATCACATTGTATCCAGCATCGTTACAAACATGTTCAATACCACTTATTACCGATGAAAAGAAATAATGAACAATATTGGGAATAATAACACCAATCATATGCGTTTTATTGCTTCGTAAGGAAAGTGCCACAGCATTGGGCTTGTAATTATACTTTTTTGCTAATTCGTGAACTGTTTGTTTCGTTTTGGCGCTAATATCAGGATGGTTTTTTAATGATCGTGATACGGTTGAAGGGGATATGCCCAATTCGCGGGCAATGTCTTTAATGGTTATTTGTCCTTTGCGTTCCATAGATGTTGACTTATGTTAACAAAATTAGTATTTTAGGTTAAACAACCTTCGGTAAAACTCGTGAATGTTAAATAAAAGAATAAAAATGTTCTACAACATAAGCAAACGGTTGCGGAAACGGTTGCGGAAATAACATGTTAAACAGGCTGTTTGTTAGTAATTATAAGCGTTGTAATTTTGTACTGCGCTATAAAATCTATTTCAAGATTAAAAGAAAGATTAAATATTATTTTATTAATTAAAGCTAAACGTATTATGATTAGGAAAATACTTTCTGTTTTGACAATATTTCTGGCTTCGGTTGCATTATTGAATGCACAAACTGGATCAGCTGTAGGAATTATTGTTGATAGCGATGGTTTGCCGTTAATAGGTGCAAACGTTGTCGTTAAAGGAACAACTACAGGTACCATTACAGACATTGATGGTAATTATAAATTGACAGGTATTCCTGTTGGACAGCAAATTTTATTAGCTTCATTTATTGGTTATGCAAATCAAGAAAGTGCAGTTTCAGTTTCAGAAGGGCAAGAGCTTAAAGTTAATTTTACCTTAATTGAAGACATTACAACTCTAGATGAATTGGTTGTTATCGGTTATGGTGTTCAGAAGAAAGAGGACAAAACTGGAGCTGTTGCGCAAATTAAAGCTGATGAGTTAATTGGTGGTGCTGTAACTGATCCATTGCAAGCAATTGCTGGTAAAGCTGCTGGCGTGGTAGTAACTAAAGGTGGCGGTAACCCTACCGATGATGCAAAAATTAAAATTCGTGGTAGTGCGGGTATTGGTAATTCAGATGATGGAGGAACAAACACAAATCCATTGTATGTAATTGATGGTGTGCCCGGAGCTGATCCAAACATGGTAGCTCCAACCGATATTGAGTCTTTCAATATTTTGAAAGATGCTGCTTCTACCGCTATTTATGGTTCACAGGGAGCTAATGGTGTAATTATAATTACAACCAAAAGTGGAAAATCTGGAGAAGGCAGAATAAGTTTTAATTCAACAACATCTATTGACAACATTGCCAATGCTGTTGATTTGCTTTCGGCAAGTGAATATAAAGATATGGTTACAAAGTATGGTTTAGATGATAGTTTTATTGATGGCGGTGCTGTAACCGATTGGCAAGATGAGATATTTAGGACTTCGATTAGTCAGCAATATAACTTAAGTGCGAGTGGTGGTAATGAAAAAAATAGTTATTATGGTTCAATTACCTACCAAGATAATCAGGGTATTATTGAGGAATCATCAAGACAGCGTACAATCGGAAATTTAAATATTACGCATAAAGGATTAAATGATAAACTACTAATTAGAGGTGGAATTAATGCCACTTTTGAGGAGTCAAATCTTGTAGAATTAGGTTCTAATTCACGCGATGATATTTTATATCAAACGTATAGAAGGAATCCAACCGATTCAGCTTATTTATCTGATGGAAGTATTTCTTATGAAGTAATTGATGCCTCTCGTGGGTTTGACTATGTAAACCCACTTGGAGTGTTGAAAGATGAAACCAGAGTAGATGTAAGAAAGAAAGTTTTGGGAAATGTGTCTGCCCAATATGAAATAATTGACGGTCTTAAATTTAAATTGGCAACGAGTTATTTATCTTCTGATAAAGAATACACTTTTTTTAGGCCTGCTGGCATATTGGCCGGGCAAGGTAATGATACCGGAGAAGGGCAGCGTAACTATGAGATTGATAAACAAAAAACCATAGAAGCTACAATGAATTATTTGAAATCGATAAGTGATTTGCATAACTTAAGTATTTTAGGTGGTTATTCTTGGCAAGAGAATAGTCATTCTAAATTCGGTGTAATCGCCCGTCAATCTCAATCAGCTTCGGTAGGAACTGATGATATGGAATCATTCCTTAACATTATATATGGTGATGCTACTTCAGAAGCTGATATGTCTAGATTAATTGGATTCTTTGGTAGAGTAGCTTATAATTTTGACAATAAATATTATGTTGGAGCTTCGATTAGAGCTGATGGTTCATCAAAATTTGGTGAGAATAATAAGTGGGGGTATTTTCCAACAACCTCGTTAGGTTGGAATGTGCATCGTGAATCTTTTTTAGGGAATGTATATTGGTTAAATCAATTAAAATTGAGAGCCAGTTATGGTGTGTCTGGTAATCAGTCATTTGATCCTTATAATAGTAGAACTGTACTAAAACCTGGAATTATTGTTGTTGATCCTATATCTGGAAATAATGTGCTTACATGGTCTGCCGATCAAAACCACAATCCTGATCTAAAATGGGAGCAAACATCTGAAATAAATTTAGGTATTGATTATGGTTTATTAGATAGTCGTATTTCAGGTAGTCTTGAACTTTATAGCAAAAAAACAGTAGATATGCTGAATGAATATTCAGTTCCATCGCCTCCAAACGTATATTCAAGCACTTGGGCTAACTCTGGTTCGATGACTAATAAAGGAGTAGAGTTTTTTGTTACGGCACATGTTGTTAACAATACCAACGTTAGTTGGAAAACAACGGTCGGATTTTCTAAAAACCTTAGTAAAGTAACAGATTTAGGAGAATATTGGTCTGAAGATGATTCAAAACAAGGTTATATTTCTGGGCAAGGTATTGTAGGTAGCGATAACTGGACTATGTTTGTGGATTCAGGCCAGCCTATTGGGAACTTTTATTTATATGAATATCTAGGAGTTAATGCTAGGGGAGATGCTGTTTACGCCAATAGATTTAAAGAAGATGAAGCCGAATCTGATTCTGTGGTTGCTAGCGGATTGGATATTAATGACAGATATATTGCAGGAAATGCAACACCTAAAGTGGAGCTTTCTTGGTCGAACAGTTTAACAATTTATAAAAATTGGACAGTTGATTTTACGTTGCGTGGTTTGTTTGGACAGCAAGTATATAACCATACCAATGCATATTTTTCTTCTCCAATATTCTTCCCATATGCTAATGTAACAGCTGATGCAAAGAAATATATGGATGATGGTTTCTTTGGTCAATTTACAGTCCCATCTGATGAGTTTATGGAAGATGCATCGTTTGTTAGGCTTGACTATTTATCGTTGGGTTATACATTTAATTTAAAGAACAACGAATACATAAAAAGCCTTAAACTATCAGCAATGGCAAATAATTTATTTGTTATTACAGATTATTCAGGTGCCGATCCTGAAATGACTATTGATGGTTTAGGTTATGGAGTTGACTCCTTTGGTGTTTATCCGAAAAGTCGCACGTTTAGTTTTGGTGTTAACGCAACATTTTAATTAATTTAAATTTAAAGATCGTGAAAAAAAAATTATTATATAGTACATTCCTGGTTGCAGTTGCAGTAGGATGTACAGATTTAAATGAAGAATTATATTCAGGTATAACTGCTGATGATTATCCTCAGACTGATGAACAAGCTGCAGTTAGTCACCTGTCAAGTTATAATGCTCTTGCAAATTTATTCGATGATGCAGGTTATTGGTTTCTTACGCAAGAAATTAGCTCTGATGAGTTAGTTGGTCCAACCAGAGCAGCTGATTGGTCTGACGGTGGAAGATGGGTGCAATTACAATACCACACTTGGGCACCAAACCATGATGCAGTTGAAGCTATGTGGAGAACTATATGGACTGGTATTGGTGAATGTAACCAGATCATTGATAAGTTAGGTGCAAATGAAAGTGAAGTTGCTTTAAAAACTAAGGCTGAAGTTGAAGCAATACGTTCATTATATTATTTTTGGTTATTCGATAATTATGGTGATGTTCCATATTTAACAACTTATTACGACGCACCTGATCAACCATATAGAATAAAAAGTGCGTCGGTTTTTGATAGTCTAACAACTAAACTCGAGCATGTTTGGCCAATGCTGAATTCTATTGAAAGTCCTGTGTACAAAAGTTATGCATCAAAAGAAATGGCTTTAACTTTATTGGCAAAGTTATATTTAAATGGTGCTGTATATACTGGTAGTGAAAATTCTGAGTATTATGCCAAAACCATCGAATACTGTGATGAATTACTTAGCTATGATTACATGGGTTTGGAAGACAATGTAATGGATTTGTTTAAAGTGGCATCAAGTGAAGCTTCTGAGGAAATGATCTTTATGGTTCCTTTTAATGAAGCAACCAAAACTGGGTTTAGATTACATATGCGATCTTTAGGATATATTGGTGATGAAATATTTAATATGTCTAGTGAGCCTTGGAATGGATTCTGCACTATCCCAACCTTCTTTGATAAATATGATGATGATGATGTACGTAAGCAAGGTTATTTGCTTTACGGACCACAATTTGATTACATGGGGGCTCCAATTATGGATGGTGATATGCAAGCAAATCATGATCCATATATTCGAATTCCTGAGATGTCAACAGCTAATATGGCTATTGAGGGTATCGAAAATTTTGAGATGACTTATTCTGGTGCTCGCGTTCAGAAATATGAAATTTATGCAGGGGCTGTAAATGATCTTACAGTTAACTTTCCTGTATTCAGGTTAGCTGATGTTGTATTTATGAAAGCCGAGGCTGAATTAAGACTCAATGGCAATGTGTCGTCTGAAACAATGGTTTTGGTAAATCAAATATGGGCAAGAGCTAATCAAATAGCACCTGCTGGTGGTCTTACATTAGACAATATATTGGACGAAAGAGGTAAAGAGCTTTTCTGTGAAGGTCATAGAAGAACTGATATGATTCGATTTGGCACATTTGATAAACCTTTTTGGGGTATGGGTCAAACCGATATGACAGGTGTACCTGAACCAAATGCAATTCAGAATACTTTTCCAATTCCTGCAAGTGCTTTAACTAGTAATCCTAATTTAGGTTTGGATCCGCTATAAAACTTAATAATAATTTAGAATAGAAGCAAAGGGTATAAGTTTTATACCCTTTGCTTTCTTTAATACTGTTAATTTCAAAACAAAACTACTGCTATGAAATTTCGTTTAATAATTGGTTTATTTTTAATTGTATTTATTGCTAATTCACAGGTAGTAACCACAAACCCTACCTTCCCAGAAGTTACTCAGGCAGTTACTATAACCTTTCATGCCGATCAGGGTAGTGCCGGATTAAAAGACTATGCAGGAGATATCTATGCACATGCAGGAGTAATTACTTCAGAGAGTACGGGTGGAGGTGATTGGAAGTATGTTATTGCAGGATGGTCAGAGAATACTGATAAGGCGAAATTAACGCGAGTTGATGCCAATACCTATACCTTAGAAATTGGTCCAAGTATAATCGAATTTTATGGTGTGGAAGATTCTGAAAGGGTTGAGCAACTGGTATTTGTTTTTAGAAATGAGGATGGAAGTTTAACAGGTAAAACTGCTGAAAGCAACGATATTTTTATTGATGTAACCGATCCTTCATTGAGTGCATTAATTGTGACACCTGCGAATGAAATATTGGTTAAACCAAACGAGGAAATAGAAATTGAGGTTGCTTCAAATTATGCCGATAGTCTTATTTTATACGTTGACAATGAAAGAATAACGGCTACCACAGAAGATAAAATTAACACTCAAATTATGGCCAAAAGTGGTGGTAGACATTGGATATGGATTGAGGCTAAAGATGCCACATCAAGTGTTTACGATTCAGTTTCGTACTTTATTAGAGGTGAAACAACTATAGTAGAAATGCCTATTGGAGTGCATAAAGGAATAAATTATTTAAATGATACAACTGTAACTCTGGTATTGCATGCTCCTGAGAAAGAGTTTTCTTACCTTATAGGAGATTTCAATGATTGGGATTTTTCTCTGGAGGCAGGAATGTATGTAGCTGAAAATAGCCAAGTAACGCCCACAACCTGGATGATGAACATGACACCAGATTCTACTCATCACTGGATTACACTTACTCATTTAGAACCCCAAAAGGAATACGCTTTTCAATATTATATTGATGGAGGTATAAAAATAGCTGATCCTTATACCGAAAAAGTACTCGATCAATGGAATGACCCAAGCATCGATGAAGATACTTATCCAGGTTTAATTGAGTACCCATTTGGAAAAACCAACCAACCAACAGCTGTTTTGCAAACAGCACAGGTGCCCTTCGAATGGCAAATTAACAATTTTGAAATGCCTGCTGTTGAAGATATGGTAATTTACGAAATGCTTATTCGTGATTTTGTAGAAACGCATACTTATAAAACCATTGCCGACACACTAGATTATTTGCAAAATTTAGGTGTTAATGTGTTAGAACTAATGCCTATAAACGAATTTGAAGGCAATTCAAGTTGGGGGTATAATCCATCGTTCTACTTTGCACCTGATAAATATTATGGCCCCAAAGAAGAGTTGAAAAAACTTATAGATGAATGTCATAAACGAGGCATGGCAGTTGTTATCGACATGGTATTAAATCATTCGTATGGGCAAAGTCCGTTGGTACGTATGTATTTCGAAAATGGAAAACCTGCGTCAAATAATCCTTGGTATAACGAAAATAATAACTTTACCAATCCCGATGCACATTGGGGATATGATTTTAACCATGAAAGCCCATATACTCAAGAACTAGTGGATAGCATAAATGCATTCTGGATGGGCGAATATAATGTTGACGGATTTAGATTCGATTTTACCAAAGGATTTGGAAATAACATTAAAGATGCCTCTGATTCTTGGGGAAGTAAATACGATGCAGACAGAATTCGTTTACTTAAGCGTATGGCCGATGAAATTTGGGAACGTAAACCAACAGCCTATATTAGTTTTGAACACCTTTCAGAAAATTCGGAAGAAACAGAGTTGGCTAACTATGGTATAAATCTTTGGGGCAATATGAACAATAATTATGGTGAAGCTGTAATGGGCTATACAGAGAGTGGTAAATCTGATTTGGTAGGAATATCTTATCAACAACGAGGTTGGAGTGAACCACGATTGGTAGGTTATATGGAAAGTCATGATGAGCCACGTTTGATGTATAAAAATATTACTTGGGGAAAACAAATTGATGGATACGATACAAGAGAATTAAAAACGGCTTTAAGTCGTATGCATTTAGCAGCCAATTTCTTTTTTACCATACCCGGACCTAAAATGATATGGCAGTTTGGTGAACTTGGATACGATATTGATATTGACTTGAATGGAAGAGTTGGCGAAAAACCTATTTTGTGGGATTATTTTGAAGATGAGGACAGAAAAAGAGTATATGAAGTCTATAGTGCGCTAGCTAATTTAAAAGTTACAGAACCCGCTTTTAGTACAACCGATTTCGTTTTAGATGTTCGTGATGCTGTTAAAACAATTCAATTGAATCATTCAGACATGAATGTAATGGTAGTTGGTAATTTCGATGTTGAAGCTCAGACAGTAACAGCTGAATTTCAGAATTCAGGAACATGGTATGAGTATTATACCGGTGAATCAGTTGAGATAACAAACAACCAGTTAGAATTTAGTTTAGCGCCGGGTAAATACAGATTGTATACAACCAAACAACTTGAAATACCTGAAATAACACCATCGGTTAAAGAGGCTAATAGCATCGTGTTAAAAGGAAATTTGAGGGTATATCCGAATCCTGTAAAAGAGAATCTGCATTTTGCTGATGGAGATAATCTGGTTCAAGTTACTGTAATGAATATCTCAGGACGAATAGTTTATTCAAGTAAATCGAATTCTGGATATGAACGAATTTCTGTTCAAAATCTTGAAAATGGAGTTTACATTATTTCTGCTATTGATAAAAAGGGAGTGGTGCGAACTTCTCAATTTGCTAAACATTAAAAATGGAATTTAATTAAAATAGGGGAAGTGCTTTTACCATAGCACTTTTCTTTATTTATACTTTGCAGGTTATTTGCTAATAGACAAATCAGTTTTTTTGTTGTTATGCGTTATTGGTTTGTCTATAGCGTATTATTGCGAGGGTTATGCGACGATTTTGATAAGTTTACTCCTAATAAGCAAACAACTTTATCAAAGAATATCTTTGATGTGCTAAATCGATTATGTGTATAAAAATACAATTCCGGTTACTCATGAAAAATCTTTGCTTGCTTTTATTAGTCACTCTTTTCTCTTTATCAGGAAATAGTCAACCATGGTTTCCAAATAATGGTGAAGTTTTCAATGCCGATATTCTTCCACGAGTTGATATTACAATTAATGAAGATTCGCTGACTTGGATTTATGATAATTATACTTCCGATAAATATTTTAAGGCTCAATTTATATTTTCAACAACTACTGATTCAGATACCATTAATGATGTTGGATTTCGACTACGCGGCAATACTTCACGGGGATCCGATAAAAAATCGTTTAAAATTTCATTCGACGAGTATAAGTCCGGAAGAAAATATAATGGTTTAGAAAAAATGAATTTGAATGGTGAGCATAACGACCCATCAATAATTCGTAGCCATCTAACATGGAACATATTTAAGGAAAATTATGTACCGGGTTCACGATCAAACCACGTTGATGTTTATATAAACAATCGGTATTATGGGTTATACGTGAATATTGAACACATTGATGAAGAATTTGTAGAAAGCCGTTTCAATAATAAGCTTGGAAATTTGTATAAATGTACAAGAAATGTTGGTTTAGAATATTTAGGAGAAAATAAAGAGGAATATAAGAGTTCGGGTTATGATTTAAAAACCAATACCGATCAAGATGATTATTCTGATTTAATAAATTTCATAAATGTAATTAACAACACTACATCTGATAAAATGCCAGAAGATATAGAGCCCATTTTTAACATGAATGGATTTATTAGGTATCTGGTTGTTGAGATATTTACAGGACATTGGGATGCATATTCTGTTAATTCTAACAACTATTACCTGTATAATAATGCATATACCGGTAAATTTGAGTTTATACCCTATGACCTTGATAATACTTTTGGCATTGATTGGTTTGGAGTTGATTGGGGAACGCGAGATATTTATCGTTGGTGGAACGACTTGGAAGATAAAGTTTTAACCTCAAAAACGTTTGGTAATCAGATATATAAAGATCGCTTTTCTTTTCTTTTAAATGAACTGATAACTAATTATATAAACAAGGGTAATCTCTTTAGTGAGATTGATGCCATTTACAAAAAAATTGAGAACTCAGCGCAAACCGATACCTATCGATCCTTAGATTATAACTGGACTTTTGACGATTTTAAAGCATCATATACCGAAGCTTTGGAAACATTTCATGTAACCTACGGTCTAAAACCCTATATAACACAAAGGCTGGAAAGTATTCAAAAGCAAATAGAGTTAAATCCTATTGCGCCAATAATTGAAAATGTTTATCATAATTTTCCAAGTTTATTACAACCAATAACTATAAAAGCCGATATCACAGATGATGAATTAGATTTTAGTGCAGTATTATATTATAGTATTAATGGGAGCGAATTTCAATCGATAGATATGATTTACAATAGTGGTAGGGAATATAATATTGAAATTGCAGGACTAAACGAAGCGGGAAGTGTTGACTACTATATAGAATGTACTGATGCCAGTAATAAAATTACACGTGAACCTTCGATAGGAGCGTACTCAATTCACATTGGAACAAGTAATACATCATTATCAATAAGCGAGTTTATGGCCTCTAATCAGAATACAATTTATGATAATTATGGTGAAACAGGAGACTGGATTGAGATTTATAATAGGGGTACTGAATCTGTTAATTTGCAAGGAAAATATCTTAGCGACGATTTTTTAGATCCCACAAAATGGAATTTTCCTAATGTTTTGTTGCAACCCGGTGATTATTATCTGGTTTGGGCTGATAACGATTCTTATCAGGGCGATAATCACGCCAATTTTAAGCTAAGTCGAACGGGTGAGTTTATTGGTATTTTCGATTCGTTTGAGAAGAGCTACGCACCTATCGATACTTTTAGCTTTGGTCAACAAGAAACGGATTATTCAACGGGTAAAAACCGCGATGACTTTTTAGTAGTACAAAGTTTTATTACTCCAAAGGGTGAGAACGGAAATTCAGAACTTGCTTATATAACCATTGCCTACAATATGAATTTACAAATCGCTGATGGTGATTTTGAACAAGATTATGATTTTATTGATGTAGCGGGCTCTTTTAATAATTGGGAGGGTAGTGAACAAATATTCGACGGCAATAACGATGGACTTCATCGAGCTACTCTTTTTGGTTTTAGTAAGGGTAGTAACATTGAATATAGGGCACGTATAAATGGCGAAGGAAATAAAATTGAATTTGTGAATCAGGGTAATGATGGGAATAGGATTTTGACCCTTGAGAGCGGCAGTAATGAGGTGTTGCATTGGTTTAACGATGAACTATCAGGAATTGAAGAACAATTTACTGAATTTAAGGTTCGCGTCTATCCGAATCCTGTTGAAAGCGGACCAATTAAAATTGAGGCCAATAGTCCCATTCTTTTTGTTGAATTATATAGCTCACAGGGTAATTTAGTAAAAACCATTTCGGGCTTAACAAATAAATTTTTAATAATTCACGAAGAAATTGCGAGCGGAGTGTATTTATTAAGAACTAAAACCATTTATGGACAGTACACCTCTAAAATTATTGTTTACTAAAAAATGGAATGCTACTTGTGTAATTTTCGGTAAATTGCTGTAAGGTATGGGTTGAGTATTATTGTTTTGAAATGCCTTAAACCTTATTCATTTTGATACGTTTTAGAGTATATGGCGTTGAAAATTTCAAAATCAATTATTGCTTGCTAATTAATTATTCTGCATCTTTGAAATATAATTTGAAAATAGAGGAAATTTCATGGGAAAAATTGGAGATATTTTTATAGTTGCTTTGGTTATTTTTTCGTGTAAAACACAAACCAAGGTAGTTTCAAGCTCAAATATCGAGGAAGAAGCAAAATTGATAATTTCATATAATCAAACCTGTGAAAATTCTACAGAATCTCCAGAATTTAAAATAGAACTTTTTACCAATAAACAAATGTACTTAACAGCCATAAAAAATCTTGATAAAGAAGGGAAGTTTATGAGAATGTTGAGTGAGAAAGAATACAATAAAGTGATAAATAGTTTTTCTGAAGCCCGTTTTTTTAAATTTGATAACAGCTATATAGTAGATCAATCAAATGAATCAATAAAATATTTGTTTTTTGATTCTAATGGAAAACAGAAAACAGTAAGTCATCAATCTATAGTTCCTGAAGGACTTAAAGAATTGGAATATATGATGCAATCATTTCTTGATCGTGTTGGCTGGGAAAAAATGTCCTGGTAGTTAATGAATTTTCCCCAAAGTCTTGTTCGCGGAATTTTAATAAAGCGGTATAAACGATTTCTTGCTGATGTAAAGCTTGATAATGGAGAAGTTGTTGTTGCGCATTGTACCAACTCCGGCTCAATGACAAGTTGTATTGAAGAAGGGGCTGAAGTTTACCTTACGCCTGTAAACGATCCTAAACGTAAAACGCGGTTTACGTGGAAAATGATAAAGATAAATGAAAAATGGGTAGGTGTTAATACCAGTTGGCCAAACGTGCTGGCCTTTAATGCCATTAACGAAAATGCCATCGATAAGCTTTCTGGTTATACAAAAGTTAAGCGTGAAGTAACCTTTAACGATAGCCGATTTGATATTTACTGTGATAACAACCAAGAAAAGTGCTTTGTTGAAGTGAAAAATGTTACTATGAAAGTTGGTGAAATGGCACTTTTCCCCGACGCTATTACAACACGAGGGCAAAAGCACCTTAAAACTTTAATGGAAGTAAAGAAAAATGGTTATAGAGCTGTAATGCTGTATATTATTCAACGTACTGATGTGTCAGGCTTTGGACCGGCTAAATTAATTGACAATAACTATGCTCGATTATTAGTTGAAGCTTTTCAAAATGGTGTTGAAATAATTGCCATTCAAGCGAAGCTTACTCCAAACTCTATAGAATTAGTTAAGGAGTTGCCTGTTTTACTTGATTAGCTACTGCCTGTCCATAAACTGGTGTTTGAAATATGAAGTTCGAATTCAAGCCGGTCTGACTTATTCGGGCAGGAAGGAGTAGGACATTATAGACAAACACTAACTTGCCTGTTTTCTACTTTTACCAATTCCATTCAACCTTTTTTGTTGTGAAAAAAATCGAAGCCGAAAAGCGCTTAGTATTTTTTTAAATGATGGGCTTTTTATAGTGATAACTTGCCTGAATACTAATGCAAAAAATAAGAATATTCCTAAATTTAAAGGGACTTGCCAAATGGTACTTGCCATAGGTTTAGGAGTTTTGCCAAAGTAATGAATGCAATATAAAATTAAGAATGCTTGTAGGGTAGGTATAACTGAGGCAAGAAAAAGGGAGAGAAGATTATGATCGATTTTTTTTACTATTTTCTCACAAGATCTAGTGTTAAATCCGGCCATTATTAAATTAAATCCAAATTGTTTTGCTAAACTGGCAATTGCGGGAAGAAAACCATGACTTATATTAATTGCAAAAACTATTGAACCCGCAGCGAAACCAGATAAAATACCTATTTTAAAATTTATATGCCTATTTAAAAAGCACCAGATGATATTA
The DNA here is from genome assembly GCA_027858735.1 of Salinivirgaceae bacterium. GTDB lineage: Bacteria > Bacteroidota > Bacteroidia > Bacteroidales > SZUA-534 > GH45. The sequence continues at coordinate 28,875 of JAQICC010000146.1, read as the reverse complement.
ATTCTGCTGTTCTGAGTAGTATTTTCTAAATGATTTTTCTGCATTAATTTTAGGTTATGAAGGTTTAAAAATAGTTGAAATATTATATTTTCAAAAACTATTGGGTAAAAAGCGTGCTTAGGTCTTGTAAATTTGAGGTAGATCAAATTTATTAAGTATATTTCAACAATTATATAACAAATTTCCGTTTTTGCCGTAAAACCGTTAACATAATAAACTAGGGTAATAGTGCCAAAGATTTTATTTTTTATTTTTTTTGCTTTAAGCCTAAATGTAGCTGTTGCAGGTGGTGGAAATTATCGATTTCAGCATTTAGACATAGACGATGGCCTCCCTCAAAGTTCAGTAATATGTACTTTTCAGGATTCCAAAGGTTTTATATGGTTTGGTACCTATGATGGCCTATGCCGATATGATGGAAAGGAGTTAAAAATATTTGCTCCAATAGAAAATGATCCATATACTGTAAATTACGGTACGATATATAATATAGCTGAAGGACTCGATGGTAAATTGTATATAGCAACGGCTGGAGGTGGATTGAATATTTATAACCCCGAAAAGGAGATTTTTACTTATCTAGTAGTCGATTCAACCGAAAATTCAATTGTAGGCAATTTAATATATGATGTATTGCAGGCCTCAGATAGTTCTATTTGGATTGCCTCATATGATGGTGTAAGCCGATATATTCCCCAAACAGGTAAAATTAAGTCATACAATTATGGCGAAGATCGAGAAAATGGTTATCCGAAACATTCAGCCCTTTGTCTTCATGAAGATAGTGATAAGAATATATGGATTGGAACCTATGAAGGGGGATTATGCAAATACAGTAAAGACGTGGATGGATTTGAGATATTTAAGAATCCCATAAATAAAACAAATAGTTACAACGAAAATATTATTAGTCAGATTGCATCGTACACAAAGGATACTCTAATATTGGTAACTGATGGAGGCTTATTTAAATTCAGTATTAGAGAGTTTACATTTACAGAATTTGGATATGGCGACACAAAGATTAGCTCAATAGTTGTTGATGATGAAAAAAATATTTGGATGGCAACTTACGAAAGTGGAATAATTGTTCATAATATTTATGGTGAAGTACAATCTATTACGCATCAAGTAGAAAATAAATACTCCTTGCCTTCAAATAAATTGTATTCGATTTTTATTGATCGCAATAAAACAGTATGGGTAGGCCATTCCGATAAGGGTCTTTCATTTTTTAATATGTTGCAAACACCTTTTATTCATTATTATCATACCAGTAACAATTCTTTAATTGGCAATGAAGTATTTGGATTAGAAGAAGATGATGATAATAATATTTGGATAGCTACTACAGATGGATTAAGTATTTTTAATAGACAAGAAAAATTCTTTAAAAACTTCAGAGCTGATGGGACTAATAAGTCGATTTCAGACAACCGTCTTTGGGATTTGCTCATGGATAAGGATGGTTTCATGTGGTTAGCTTCTCCGGAAGGCATTAATGTTTATGATTTTGAATCAGAAACCTTTGGAGTTATTAAAAATAATCCGAATGATTCAACGTCCTTACCAAACAATGAAGTTTTTTGCTTAGAACAAGATAAAGATGGAAATATTTGGGCAGGAACTTATCAAGGGTTAGCTAAATATTCGAAAATCACAAAAACCTGGAAGCAATACAAACTTAATAGTGATAGTACCGCCCCTAATAAATTGGTATGGCACATTTACTCCGATTCAAAAGGGAACATATGGTTTGGTACCGATAACGGCTTGCACACATATAATTTTAATACAGATAGTGTTTATTTATTTGAGCCTGATTTAATGAATGATAATGTTCTATCGAAATTAGAAATTAATTATATTCAGGAAGATAAAGAAGGAAGGCTTTGGTTCGGTACCCAATTTGGGATTATTATTTATAATGCTGATACTAAAGAATTATTGCGTTTGGGGATTGAACAAGGATTGCCTAATGCGGTTATTTATAGCATACTTGAAGACGGAGATGACATGTGGTTTACTTCCAATAAGGGATTAACCCGTATGAATAAAAATACGTATCAGATATCAAATTTTAACGCTTATGATGGTCTGCAAAGTAACGAATTTAATACAGCAGCTTTAAAAACCAAAAGTGGGCTTTTAGTATTTGGTGGTATTAATGGGATTAATATTTTTAATCCAAATGAGATTTTTGTCGAGTCAATGGAGCCAGATATATTTTTTACGAAACTTTCTTTAAATGGGCAAGAGGTTCATCCACTTGAGGAGCGATTTGGAAAAATACCACTTGCACAATCAATAATTAGCATTAACGAGATAAAACTAAGCTATCAAGAAAAATTGATTGAACTTGATTTTACTGCTCTCGAATACAATCATTCCAAAAAAATACAATATCGTTATAGGTTTTTCCCAAATACACGTAATTGGATTGATTTGAATAATAATGGGAAAGTAACATTTACAAATCTACCTCCAGGTAAGTATACTCTTGAAATTCAATCAACCAATAGCGAGCAATTATGGATTGAAAATACCAAACAAATAGCAATTCACATTTACCCACCCTTTTATAAGCAAATTTGGTTTTATATGTTAGAGGGTTTAATAATTGTTATGCTGATTCTTTGGTATATTCGTAGACGCGTTCAGAGAATTAGACGTATAAATTTCAGACTTGAGCGCACGGTTCGAGAGCGTACAGAAGAGATTCAAGCTCAAAAGGAGGAATTGCAAGCGCAACGTGATAGAATCGCTATTCAAAAATCGAAAATTCAAAAATCGGCTGAGAATTTAGAATACCAAGTGCTTCAAAGAACCCAAGAACTTTTTGTTGCAAAGGAAAAGGCAGAGGAGTCTGATCGTTTAAAATCTGCTTTTTTAGCGAATATGAGTCACGAAATTCGTACCCCAATGAATGCCATAATTGGGTTTTCCGATTTACTAGCATCCACTAATTTAAATGCAAAAGATCAAGAAGAGTATATAAATTTAATTCGCTCAAATAGTAGCAGCTTGTTAACTTTGCTTAATGATATTCTCGATATTTCAATCATTGAATCAGGAAAAATTCAATTGTTGGAGAAGGAAATTTCTATAAAAAAGCTAATGGAATCAACATACGAATGGTTTCTGCATCATCCATATCTGAAAGAAAAACCTAAAGTTCGATTAAAATTAGCCGATAGCCAAACAATCAGGTTGTTTGTTAAAGCAGATTCATTGCGATTAAAGCAGGTGTTCAATAATTTGGTAAGTAATGCAATAAAGTATACTTCTCACGGAATTATTACACTTACAGCCTATAAACAAGATGATAATGTTGTTATACGGGTTACTGATACTGGCATTGGAATTGGTCAGGAAAATTTAGAAGTTATATTTAATCGATTTCATAGAATTGATGATAATGATACCAATCCGTTCAGAGGGGGTGGATTAGGATTAGCTATTTCAAAAAGTTTGGTTGAATTAATGGGAGGTAAAATTTGGGTTAAGTCAAAGCCTGGAATGGGTAGTACTTTCTATCTTTCGTTGCCGGGAGCATATGAAGTTTAATAGACATTTTTGCAAAATATTTACTTCTTCCAGAACGAAGGTGCAAATAGAATAAGCACGGTAAATAATTCTAGGCGTCCTAATAGCATTAAAAAGCTAAGTACCCATTTGCCAATACTTGGGATGTGACTAAAATTTTCTGCTGGACCTACGGAACCTAATCCGGGGCCAATATTTCCCAGAGTTGTGGCAACCGATCCCATTGCCGATTCCATATCAAGACCTAAGCTGGCCATAAAAACAGAACTTATCATAAATATCAACAAATAAAATACAATAAATGCCAACACGTTATTAACCAGAGGTTGGGGTACTGTTTTTCCATTCAAGCGCATTGGAATAATGGCTTTTGGATGCACCAACCTTTTTAATTCGTAAAAGCAGTTTTTAAGAATAAGCAATACTCTAATAACTTTAACACCACCACCAGTTGATCCCGACGACCCTCCAATAAACATAAGCGTAAATATTAAAGCAATTAACAGTGGAGTCCACAATAAATAATCGGCAGTTACATAGCCGGTAGTTGTTAATATTGATACTACCTGAAACATAGCATCACGAAAGGATTGTTCCAGTGATCCATTTCCGGTAATGAATAGTTTGAGGGCAATTACTAAGGTAAATGCAATGGTTATTAGGGTGTAGGTTTTAAGTTCTTCGTTTCGAAATACTTTTTTAAACTGAAATTTTAAGGCAAAATAGGGTAAGGAAAAGTTTACTCCTGCAATAAACATAAATAGTATTATTACATATTGAATATAAGGGCTTGTATAAAATGCAATACTGGTTTGTTTGGTAGAATAACCTCCAGTTGCCATGGTTGTGAAAGCATGGTTTATTGAATCAAAGAAGTTCATATCGCCAATCCAAAGCAAAAGTGTTTCAGCTGCAGTAAATCCGACATAAATAATCCATAGTCGTTGAGCAGTTTCTTTTACTCTGGGGTGCATTTTGTCAGGAGTTAAACCAGGTACTTCTGCCGAGAATAGCTGTACGCCTCCCATTCCTAAAAAGGGTAAAATTGCCAATGATAAAACAATAATACCCATACCGCCCATCCATTGTGTGAGGCTTCGCCAAAATAGTATGCTGTGAGGCAATTCCTCAATGTTATTAAGTATTGATGCTCCGGTAGTTGTGAAACCTGACATGGTCTCAAAAAAGGCATTGGTGAAATTGGGAATTGAACCATTTATAATATAAGGTAGTGAGCCAAATAGCGAGCATATAATCCATACTATGCTTACAATAATGTAACCTTCTCGTTTACCAAAATCTTTTTTCGATTTGCGTGTGAAGAATACTGCACTACCGCCAGTGACAAAAGTAATTGCAAATGAAATTAGGAATGCTGCACCAGTATCATCTTTATAAATTATAGATACAATATAGGATACCAATAAAAAAAATGATTCTAGAATTAATAGGTATCCTAAAAGGCGAAAGATTATTTTCTTATTTATTATTGAAAAGGTGTTCATTTCTTTTAATTAAAGAATTTGTCGACCTTTTGCAATGCAGAAGGCAATGCAAACACTACTACACGATCCTGATCTTTAATGTGGGTAGTGCCGGTGGCAATAAAGCTGGATTTATCGCGGATTACTCCACCTATAATGGCATCTTTTGGGAATTCTAACTCGCTTATTGGGGTCTTCGTGATTTTTGAATCTTGTTTAACGATAAACTCCAGTACTTCGGCATCGGAGCCTGTTAAGCACAAGAATGAAGGTACTTCGGCTTTCATTGTAAATCGGAGGATATAGCTTGCAGCTATCATCTTTTTATTAATAATGGCATCAATTCCCATTGATTCAGCTAAATGCAAGTATTCAATATTCTCAACAGAAGCTATAGTTTTTTTAACACCCATTTTTTTAGCCTGAATGCACGATAAAATATTTAATTCATCGTTTCCGGTAACTGCAATAAAAACATCCATCATACCTAACCCTTCTTCTTTAAGGGTTTCAAGGTCTCTGCCATCGGCATTAATAACTAAAGTATTAGAGAGGTAGTCGGCTAGTTCTTCCGATTTCTTTTTATCAATTTCAATAATTTTTATATTGGAGTTTTTCTCCATAACATGAGCAGTTCGTACCGCCATTTGACTGCCACCCAGTACCATCACATTGTTAACAGCCAAACGTCGAGTTCCGGCATAAGCCATCATTTGCGACACCCCTTTTTGGTTGGTAATTACGTATACTAAATCACCTTCCTGAAACAGCTCATCGGGTCGTGCTATATGAGTTTCACCTTCACGCGATATGGCAACAGCCCTAAAAACAAGGTTTGTTTTGTTTATTGCAACATCCGATAATTTTTTACCAATAATGGGTGCATCATTTTCAAGCTTAAGTACAAATAGTGAAAGTTTGTCGCCATAAAAATTAAAAACTTCTGTTGTGCCTGTTTCGTTAAGTAGATTAATAATTTCGCGAGCTGCCAACTTTTGTGGGTAAATTAGCGAGTCAATACCCATATTCAAAAAGTGCGACTTGTTTAGTGGCAATAGATACTCCTGATTATCAATTCGAGCGATGGTTTTTTTTGCACCTAATTGTTTGGCAATCATGCATGCTGTGATATTTATCTCGACTGTATGTGTTAATGCAACAAAAAGGTCTGTTCGCTTTATTCCAGCTTCTTTAAGGTCTGCAAATGAAGTGGCCGATCCATGCACAGTCATTACATCATAATGAGTACTCACCTCCTGTAACATGTCTTCCCGTTTGTCAATAACGACAATCTCGTGAGTTCCGTCAGCAAGCATCTTGGTCATGTGCATTCCAATAGCTCCCATGCCGGCAATTATAATTCTCATGATATAATTTTATAAAAACGCAAAGTAATATATAATACTTCGATATATCCAAGATACCGATAAACTTTTTCGTAAAATATACAGTTTTGCTGTTTTGCATTAGAAATTTTCTGAATTTATAAAAGCTCCATTATTTTTTGTATAATAAACATTTGAATTAGAACCTTCTGGAACGAACGCTCTAGCTTTCCAGTATGGAACCGATCCGTCAATTATAACTTTATTGTATGTTATTTTATCCGATAAATCATTTAATGAAAACGATGGACTTCCTGTGACAAAAAGATAGTTAAGTTTAATGGAGTCTTTAGGTGATTGTGGCAAATAAGTTTGGGTATTTATAATTAATCCTTGAGAGTTTTGCATTGCCCAATACCCTTTATTATAGTACCAAAAACTTTTATTCATAATACTACTGTCAACATTTTCAAGCAAGAAAAGGCTATTTTGTTCAGACCCCCAAAATATATTTCCATTTGTTACTAATTGGTTAATTCGTGATTTTTCCTTTTTGCTTGAAGTTAACCATATGGAGTTATTGCTTGAAATAAATTGAATGGCAGTTTCGGCTTTCGTGTGATATACACATACAGCTTGCTGATTTTTTATGCTAATATTCTGATAAAGGCGAATTGTACCCGAGCATAATATTAAAAACATACTCATGGTTATAGCTCTATATTTCTTGGTCATTATGTAAAATGAAATACATATTAGAATGGCATACAATAAATAAACTTGACTTGAAATAAACGAAATATTTGGAATAATGGCTCCTGGTAATTCATTTATCCACTGAATAAAGTGGCTATTAATATTAAGAGCACCATTTATAAGCAGGGCTATAATTTTTGAAATAAACACCCAGCTAAACGAAATGGAAAGTAAAAAGGCGAGAATAATTAAGATCATAGCTGCGAATGTTACACCGATGTTTGATATCCAAAAGTAAGTTGGAAACTGATTGAAATGATAAATAGTTAATGGAAAAGTAACAAGTTGTGCAGCTATTGAGACCGCAGTTAACGACCATAATTTTTGCAGTAATTTGTTTGGGAAATAAAACAAGCAATATATTTTTGGATGAAAAAAAACAATGCCTATTACTGCTATGTACGATAACTGGAATCCAACCTCGAAAATCAATAAGGGGTTTATTATAAGGAGTAAAAAAGCTGATGCGGCCAAAGAATTATAGATGTTTATTTTTTTTCCTATTAATTGACCTCCAATAATAAATGAAAACATTATTGTTGCACGCATAACTGACGGTGATAAGCCTGTAATGAAAGCGTATGCCCATAGGGCAATAATTATAATAAATACGCGAAGCTTTTTAAAGGGTATAAAAAGTAATATGACACTAAGTATGGCATATAAAATAGCAACGTGTAATCCCGAAACCGCCAATACATGCATAGCTCCAGCGCCACAGTATGCTTTTCTCACCTTTTCATCAAGCTTATTCTTGTAACCCAGTGTTAGTGCACATAATACCGCTAAATTATCATCAGCAATTCCATTTCTCTCGTATAAGCCGATTATTTGTTCGCGAATATTAAGCGCTCTTGTTTTAATGTTGCCTTTGCTATCTGAAAGTAGAATCCAATCGCCTTTATTTAAATAAACGGTATTGGTTATGTTTTTTATTTCCATGTATTTGGCATAGTCAAATCCAAAAGGATTAAGCCTTTTCTTAAAATTATTGAGTTTTGTGTTCAGCATAACCTTGTTACCAGCTTTTAAGGTGTCTGCAAAATCATCGTTAAAATAGGCTATAATCGTAGTGTTAAAATCGGTCCAAGAGGCTCCTTGTTTAAAGGCTGTTACTGTGATTTCGGTTTTGTAGAATTTTTCTTGTTTTTCAAGAGGTTTATTAATTTCGCCAGCTAATACAACCGTATTGTTCATGTTTGTGTTGGCATTATTTTCAGCTTTCGAATGGTGAACTAGAAAAGTGCTTGCAGAAAACAAAAAAAAGTTTAATGCTATTCCATACAAGTATTGAAGTTTATAAGATAGTTTTAAAATAGCGGTAATAGCCCAAAAAAGAAAGCTCAACAATAAAAGCGAGACAATTATTGAGAAAGGTATTTTTATGAAATATTGAATTAGAATACCAAAGATTAATGGCAGTACTAATTTAATAAATGGATTGTTTTTCAAGAAAACCATGGGTAAAGGTTTTGTCTAATTTAGTTATTTTTAGAACACCTACAAATAAAAAACACCATCATTAAAGCATGATGGTGTTTATATTCTAATCTTTTAGTTTATTCGAATTTTTATTTTTCATTCATTTCCTGAAAAATTTTCACTAATTCTTCAGGGCTTTTACCTAAAAAGCGAATAGAGGCCTGCGCATCTTTTGCCAATGGATGATTAGGATATTCTGCAATAAAAAGAGAGTAAAGCTCACCAGCTTTTTCAATATTTTGTAATTGGTTTTCATAAACAAATGCTGTCAAAAATAAGCATTCTGGTTTTTTGTTGAATTCTGGATATTGAGAAATTACCTGATTATAATAATCAATTGATTGTTGAGGCAGTTGCAAATTCATTGATATTTCGGCTGCTTTGTATAGAAAGCCAGCTGAAAGCGAATCGTCAGGGTAGGTATTTGCATATTCAGCATATAAATGTAAAATTTCAAGGCCTTTTTCTTTGTTAAATGACTCGGAGCTATAAAACGCATTCTCAAGATCTTCAATAGTATCCTTTTGTACGGTTTTAGCGTCGTTATTACACGAGGTAGCAGTAAATACTACAGCAGCGATTATTGAAAATAATTTTAAAAACTTCATAGAAAAATCAATTTAGTTTGTTTTAGGTATAACTAATATTTATGCTATTTATTGCGCATTATTTTGTAATCGGGTATCGTTTTCCCTTTTGCAATGGCAGTTAACTTGCTGTTAATTAACCTTTTTTTTATAGGTGAAATATGGTCAACAAAAAGTTTCCCTTGCAAGTGGTCGTGCTCGTGTTGCACAATGCGTGCTTTTACACCTTCCCAAACCTCTTCAAACTCATTAAAATTTTCGTCCTGATATACAATTCTAATTTTGGTAGGTCGGGTAACATCCTCACGGATACCAGGCAAGCTTAAACATCCCTCATTGAAAAGTTCTTTTTCGCCCTTGAATTCAAGTATTTCAGGATTAATAAAAACTTTCTTGAAATCTTTCAAATCGGGCTCGTCTTCGGCAAATGGTGTTGCATCAATTACGATTAGTCGGATGCTTTTATTGACCTGAGGCGCTGCTAAGCCAACACCTTCAGCTTTGTACATGGTTTCAAACATGTTTTCAATCAATTTATCAAGGTCTTTATAATCCTCTTTAATCTCCTTTGCTACTTTTCTCAAAACCGGGTTCCCGTAGACAGTAATAGGTAATATCATTTTTAAGTAATTATTTAAAATTTGAATCCGAAATCTTTCTGTTCCATATACGATTGCAAGATTATAGTTGCACTAATGGTGTCAACTAATGCTTTATCTTGGCGTTTTTTCTTTTTTAAACCTCCATCAATCATTGTTTGATGGGCAATTTTAGACGTAAAACGTTCATCAACCAGATAAACAGGCATTTCAGGAAAGTGTTTCGATAATTGTTTTATAAATGGTTTAATGTATTGCATTGATTCAGAATCGGTATTATTCATTTGTTTTGCATGGCCGACCACAATAGCATCAACCTTTTCTTTAACAAAATATTGTTTCAAAAAATCTATTGTTGTTGATGATTGTACAGTTGTTAATCCGTTTGCTATCATTTGCAAAGGGTCCGTAACAGCAATTCCTGTACGTTTTCTTCCGTAATCAATAGCAATTATTCTTCCCATTAAATATTGGCTATTGCTTTTATTTCATTAATAATTATTTGAGCTAGTTGCTCTGCCTTGGCTTTCGACTTGCTTTCAGAATAAATGCGAATTATTGGTTCAGTATTCGATTTTCGTAAATGAACCCACTCTTCAGTAAAATCAATTTTCAGCCCATCAATATCGTTAACTCTTTCATTTTGATATTTTTCTTTCATTTTTTCTAAAATGGCATCAACATCTATATCGGGAGTAAGTTCAATCTTATTTTTAGATATAAAGTATTCTGGATAGGTTGCTCTAAGCTCTGAACATTTCATTTTTGAATGTGCTAAATGCGTTAAGAATAAACCAATTCCTACTAAAGCATCTCGTCCGTAATGGCTATCAGGGTATATTACCCCACCATTTCCTTCGCCACCAATAAGCGCATTAATCGCTTTCATTTGAGTTACTACATTAACCTCTCCAACAGCAGCAGCAGTATGTTCACCGCCGTGCTTTTCAGTCACATCGCGTAATGCACGTGTCGATGATAGGTTTGAAACGGTATTGCCTGTTTGTTTTGATAGCAGGTAATCGGCAATAGCCACCAATGTGTATTCTTCGCCAAACATGCTGCCATCTTCGTTTACTATAGCTAACCTATCAACATCTGGGTCAACAACAAATCCAACATCAGCTTTGTGTTCCAGCATAGCCGACGATATTTGCGTTAAATTTTCTGGCAAAGGTTCGGGTGTATGTGCAAAATTTCCAGTGGGTTCTGTATTTATACCTCTTATATTTTTTACTCCTAAAGCATTTAACAAATCGGGAATAATTATTCCACCTACCGAATTAATGCCATCGAAAGCAACTGTGAAATTTGCAGCTTTTATGGCTTCAATATCAACATATTGTAAGCCCAATACATGTTCAATATGCTTGGTATTGTAATTATTTTCAGATGCGATTGTTCCTAAATTGTCAACATCGGCAAAACTAAATGATTCGTTATCTGCAATTTGCAATACCAATTCGCCTTCGGCAGCATTTAAGAACTCACCTTTTTTATTCAATAATTTTAATGCATTCCATTGTTTTGGGTTGTGGCTTGCTGTTATAATTAAGCCTCCGTCAGCTTTGAAGTCAATCACCGCCATTTCAGTAGTTGGGGTGCTTGCTAAACCAATATTTATTACGTCAATACCTAGTCCCATTAGGCTACCACAAACAAGTTGGTCAATCATTTTACCCGATATTCGGGCATCGCGTCCTACTACAACTTTTAGTTTTTGACTATTGGTGTTTTGCTTTGCCCATTCACCATATGCCGATGTATATTTTACAACATCAAGCGGACTTAAACCTTCACCTGGTTTTCCACCTATCGTTCCTCGTATTCCTGATATTGATTTTATTAGTGTCATAAATAATCATTTAAAATAATGCGCAAAGATAATTATTTAGTCTGTTTTTTATATAAAAATATGATTTTGGTGCTGTTAAGTTGTTTGATTAAGAGTATTTTCGTGCAAATTTATTGTATTTTTGTACACTTGTTAATAAAAAGTATCATTTATAATGAAGAGAGTAGGGAAAAGCAAAGTAGCAGATAGAAGTTCTCAAGGATCTAAAAAAACGAGTTCAAAACCCGTAAAACCAGGCTATAGCAAGGCTAGTTTAAAACCTAAGAGTAAAGATAGTTTTGTAAAAAAAGAAAAACCGGAGGTTAAAACCACTGTTAAGTCTGAAGGAAAAATGTTGAAAGCTGAAATGAGGCTTAATCGATACTTAGCAAATGCCGGAATATGCAGTAGACGTGAGGCTGATAAGTATATTGAAGCCGGAATTGTTACGATAAATGGAAATGTGATTACTGAGCTTGGTACCAAGGTTAAGTTTGGTGATGTTGTTAAATTTAACGATGAAGTATTGGCTCCTGAAAAGAAAACATACGTTTTGCTTAATAAACCGAAGGACTATGTAACGACTCTTGACGATCCACATGCTACTAAAACGGTTATTGATTTAATTAAAAATGGGTGTGCTGAGCGCGTTTATCCGGTAGGAAGACTAGATAAAGCAACAACGGGTTTGCTTTTACTAACCAATGATGGTGATTTAGCTGAGTTTTTAGCACATCCTAGAAATAACAAAAAGAAAGTTTACCAAGCCACCCTTGATAAACCTGCAATTAGGGCTGATTTGCAAAGACTTTTAGAAGGTGTCACTCTTGAAGATGGAGATGTTAAAGCGGATGATATAAATTTTGTTGATACTGCAGACAAGAGTATAATTGGCATTGAAATACATTCTGGTAAAAACAGAATTGTACGTCGTATGTTTGAACATATTGGCTATGATGTTAAGAAACTTGACCGGGTTTATTTTGCGGGATTAACCAAAAAGAATTTACCAAGAGGCAAATGGCGCTTTTTATCTGAAAAAGAAGTGACCATGCTGAAAAGGGGGATTTTTTCATAATTTTAAATATCAGCGTATCACAATGTTAGTAAGCTGTTGAATAAAAAGTTTTCGATTTAGAAATTTGTTTATTAGATTGCAGTCGCAAATGACCATATTTGAATGACCCAAGTAAGAACATCGACCATATTAACATATAAAGGACATCTAAACTTTGAGACAATAGAAGAGATTCTTAATCAATTTAGAGAAAAGATTCGTCCGTATAATGCAGAACTTGTAGTTCGAAGGCGTATGTATTCTATATTGGTTGAATGTTTAGAAAATACTTATAAGCATAAAGCGTTAAAAAACAATACACCCAAACACCCCCCAGTTGAACTCGTGTTAACGCAGAAAGATGATGCTTTCGAGATTAAAATTGGTAATTATATTCTTGAAAAGAAGGTTGATGTTTTAATTAATAAAATTTCAAAAGTTAATGCTCTCGATAGAGAGGGGTTGAATAAATTATACAGAAAGTCCATTTCAGAAGCAAGAATATCGGATAAAGGAGGTGCTGGATTAGGAATAATTGAGATTGCAAGAAACTCAAGTCAATCACTTAGCTATGAAATGTCGCCACTTGAAGGTAAACACATATTTTTTGATATAGTAGTGCATGTAAAAAAAATAAATTTATGATAATGAAGCCATTTATAATAGAAGAGACCGCAGCTACACCTAGAATAGTATTTGATCTTGATGAGAATAAATTTGAGCTGAAAGGTTGTTCCAGGCCAGAAGATGTTCGTGATTTTTATGCGCCTGTAATTAAGTGGTTAAATAATTTTAAAGACTCGGTAGATGATGATTTGAGAAATGATCATAAAGAACAGCCCATAGTATTTAAATTTAAATTCGATTATTTTAATTCGTCATCTGCAAAATTTATACTTGATATTCTTGTACTAATTAATAGGGTACACACCGAAGGTTTGAATATTCGTATTGACTGGTATTTTGATGAGAGCGATGATGATATGAAAGAAGTGGGTGAAGAGCTTTCAGAGGTTGTCGATTTTCCATTCGAATATGTTGTAGAAGATAGAAATTTGTCAACCTTTTAATTGGGTTTCATTGCAATTCTAGCTTCTTCAATTAATTCTTCTATTGTTGGACGGTAATCGTCTAGCTGATCGTCAATTCTTTTAAGTTCTGTTTCTTTCCATTTTTTGATACGCTCTTTTCCAATTTCCGATTGAGCTTCCATCATTAAACGAGCAAAGTCTTTGCTGTTTTCAACTTCTTCAATAAGCCGGGCTTTACTTTTAAGTTTTTCAATTTCAATTATTCTGATTGCTTTTTCTTTTATTTTAACGATCTCTTGTTGTGCGTTTGTCATAATCTTAACTTCTTCGAAAGTTAACAGCTCATCGTAGGCGCCTCGTTTCGATATTAATTTAACAAACATTGGCCCAGTTTCAATGCATATAAACATAAAAAGTATGAACCAGCTGGCGTATCGAATTCCTTCGTTTTCTTTTGCCAAGGCGCCATAAGCTTCAATACGAGCTAAAAAGCCGGTAGCTCCTTTCAATGTTTTATTACCTGTTTGCAACTGGCTTTCTTTTTTTGTAGTAAGCTGAGTAATTCGTTTATTATTTGATTCAATTCTAGGATATAATCGTGCCTTTTCCTCATCGTATATTTTGTTTATTCGATCATATTCGGCCTTTTTTTCCTTATATACCGATCCTTTTCCTGCTAGTGCTGTTGGGCTTCGACCTTCTGCTTCTTCAACGATTAGTTCAAATAGCATTGAACGTTGAAGCATTAAATCATCAACAACCTCTTCGAATTTTTTATTCTGAGCCTGAAGTCTATCAATTTCAGCATAACTGGCACCAACAATTTCTTGATAGTCATTGTATTTTAATTGACTCATTTTTTCGATCTGGCCATTTATTTCCGATTCAAATAGTTTAAGCTCTAAAGGGCGAGAGATCACAACAGCCAAGAATAATGCTAATATTATACGTGGGCTTGCAGTAAGAATTTCTTTAATAATTCGATTTTCCTTTCTTAGGCTGGCTACTAAATACCAGTCGAAAAAGAATATTAGAATACCCCAAAAAACGCCAAAGCCAATGGCTAAATAAATATTTTGGAAAACAGTATAAAATGCATAACTACCCGACATGGATGCCATTACGCCGGTTAAGAAAACGATCATGCCAATGCCAAAAAATACGTTGTAATCGGTAGGACATTTTCGCAAAAGGTATAATCGAGCACCCGAGCACCAGCAGATTATTTTGTAAATGCCTTTTAATGAACGTTCGTTATTTTCTTGAGGTTTAAATTCCATAGCTGCAATTTTTAAAGGTTCCTTATTGTGCATTTATTAAAGTGTTTAAGAAAAGGCTACTTAAAAAACTTTTTTCATTTAACTTCATAAACAATTCAAACATAAGTATTGTTACTGTGAATCCAAAAATTTTGGCAAGCAAATATTGTCTCATGGCTACATCGATCGATCCAATAATGGTTTTTTAAAATTATCGAGTAGTGTAAATGCTTGTATGCAACATTTTAAGAATGAAATTATTATGGGAGGTGGTGATTCTGGTTGATAGGTTGTTGGTATAGTAGATTCAAATGATCATGGTTATAGTTTTGGGATTAGATAGGTTTAAATGTAGTCTTATTTGGAGTGTTGTAAATTGTTGTTAATTCGTTTTGCAGATTATTGGTTGGTAATACGTAGTGAAATTTCACATTCTATTTCATCGGTATGCCTGTTAAGTTAGTAATAATAAGGAGCGAAGCTTAATAAGCTCCAAAAATTTTGCAGTAACAATACCTAAGAGTATCTTTGCCAAAAATTTGAGCGTATTTTGGCGAAATTAATGTTTTATAAACGCTTAAATAATTAATTGAAATATTGGGATGGCACATAAAGCAGGGTATGTAAATATTATTGGGAATCCGAATGTAGGTAAATCTACCTTAATGAATGGATTTGTGGGCGAAAAATTGTCAATAATTACGAGTAAAGCTCAAACAACCCGTCACCGAATATTGGGAATAGTTAATGGCGAAGACTTTCAAATTTTATATTCCGATACTCCAGGCATTTTAAAGCCTATCTATCAGCTGCAAAAATCAATGATGAAATTTGTAGATTCCGCCATATCGGATGCTGATGTTATATTATATGTTACGGATGTAGTGGAGACTTTTGATAAGAATGAAGATTATATCAAGAAGGTTGAGAAAACATCGGTTCCGGTTTTACTTTTAATCAATAAAATTGATTTAATCGATCAAGAAAAGCTTGAAAGGCTTGTTGATAAATGGAAGGATATTTTACCAAATGCTCAAATATTTCCAGTTTCAGCCCTTAATGATTTCAACATTGAATCGGTATTAAGCCGTATATTGGAGATGTTGCCTGAAAGTCCTCCATATTTTCCTAAAGATACATTAACCGATAAAACAGAGCGCTTTTTTGTTCAAGAAATCATACGAGAGAAAATATTCTTGAATTACAAAAAGGAGATTCCATATTCGGTTGAGGTGCATGCTGAGGAATTTAAAGAGGAAGAAAAAATAATACGAATGCGTGCTATAATTTATGTTTCGCGTGATTCGCAGAAAGGAATAATTATAGGGCACCAGGGTAGTGCGCTTAAACGTGTTGGAACACAAGCTAGAAAAGATATTGAGAAATTTTTTGGAAAGCAGGTTTTTTTACAAATGCATGTAAAAGTGATGAAAGACTGGCGTGATAAAGATATAAATTTAAAATCCTTCGGTTACGAACAGAAGTAAAAAATGCGCTAATATTTGAATATTTTATAAGTTGGTGAAAATTCAATCATTAGGCAATACAGCAAAAGAAATAAATAAAAAAATGGCAAATATATTAGCAATAGTAGGGAGACCGAATGTAGGGAAATCGACCCTGTTTAACAGGATGATTGAGGAAAGACAAGCTATTATTGACGAAGAAGAAGGCGTTACCCGTGACCGACATTATGGAAAATCGGATTGGAATGGTGTTGAATTTTCAGTAATTGATACTGGAGGTTACGTAGTGAGCTCTGACGATATTTTTGAAGGAGAAATTCGTAAACAAGTATTATTAGCTATTGATGAAGCCGATGTAATTTTGTTTTTAACTGATGTTATGAGTGGCGTTACAGATTTAGATAATGGGGTGGCTGAAATACTCCGTAAATCGAATAAAAAAGTTATTGTTGCGGTAAATAAAGTTGATAATAACGAGCGCCATTATATGACTGCAGAATTTTACTCATTAGGTCTGGGTGAAATTCACGGAATCTCTTCAATTAATGGTTCCGGAACTGGTGATTTAATGGATGCTATTGTCAATGAATTCGATACAAGCAAACCACAAGCTGAAGTAAGAGACATTCCACAAGTAGCGGTTATTGGACGACCGAATGCTGGCAAATCGTCGCTAATAAATGCTCTACTTGATGAAGATCGCAATATTGTAACCGATATTCCGGGAACTACACGAGACTCCATAAATACGGAATATAATAAATTTGGTTATGAGTTTTCAATTATTGATACTGCAGGGTTAAGAAAGAAAAGTATGGTAAGCGAAGATCTTGAGTTTTACTCAGTAATGAGGGCTGTTCGCAGTATTGAAGATGCTGATGTATGTCTTTTAGTTGTTGATGCTACAAGAGGTGTTGAATCTCAAGATGTAAATATTTTTCATTTGGCGGCAAAAAATAGAAAGGGAGTTGTTGTATTGATCAATAAATGGGATCTGGTTGAAAAAGATACCCACACTGTGAAAACATATACTGAAATGGTAAAAGAAAAATTGGCTCCTTTTAATGATGTGCCTATTTTATTTATTTCAGCATTAACTAAACAGCGTGTTTTTAAAGCTGTTGAAACGGCTATGGACGTTTATAAAAACCGATCGCAAAGAATTCAAACTGCAAGACTTAATGAATATCTTCTTGAGGCCATTGAAGCTTATCCTCCTCCATCGAACAAAGGAAAATTTATTCAGATTAAATACTGTATGCAATTGCCTACAAAATCGCCTCAGTTTGCTTTTTATTGCAATTTGCCACAGTATGTGAAAGAAGCTTATAAACGTTACCTTGAAAATAAACTGAGGGAGGCCTATAATTTTACTGGTGTGCCCATTTCAATTTATATGCGTAAGAAGTAAATTTGTGATAATTCTAAAGAAAATCCTAAATTGAGGGTTTTACACGCCTGCTAAAGTTTTAAGGCGGATAGGTTCACCGCAGCTTGATGCGTATAATTTCTGTTTCCCATTGTGATAGCTAGCCAGATTACTGCGAGGCTGTTGGTTTTGGATTTAGAATTCTTCTGATGGGGTTTCTGATCGCGTAGAATTTTCTTCTAGTTCAGAATCCTCCTCAATATACTCGTATTCAAAATCGTTGTATCTGCCCCAAGTAACCGAAATCGATGAACCATCTTCAACAGGAATAAAATCGATAGGATTTTTGCGATAATACCAAGCCAGAGTAAAACCAGTAATGGCACCAAAAAGGTGGCCTTCCCAACTAATGTTTCCTCCTTGAGGTAGCATTCCCCAAAACATACTTCCATAAAGAAAAATCACAATAAGCGAAATGGCACCTAATTTCTTGTCCTTACGAAGTAAGCCGCTGAAGAATAGGAAGAAAGCCAATCCGTAAACAATGCCACTGGCTCCAATGTGCACCGAATCGCGTCCGCCAATCCATAAAAGTAAACCAGAGATAAACCAATTCAGAAGAAACACACGATAGGCAACTAATCTGTAGAAATAGAATAAAAATAGTGCTAATACTACAAATGAAGTACTGTTAGATGCAATATGTTTTAAACTACCATGAGCGAAAGGTGAAAGAATTACACCTTGCAGGCCGTTTATTTGTAACGGTTTTATTCCAATTATGCCCATGTTGGCATCGGAAAAATAAAATACAATATAGTTCAGCCACATTACCAATAAAAAAAGTATTGGAAATATTAATGCGTGAATTATTTTGCGTTTTTCGGTCATTAAAACTAAAGATACAACAAATGCACCAATATGGTTTTAACGACATATTGACGGGAAAGACTACGTTAGGCTCACTTATTTAGTGAAATTAAAACTCTGAAGTAAATAAAAACTCTAGATTTTTAAATTTACTTTGAGCCATTTGTAAATCATAAGGAGTCTCTGAAAGATAAACATAACGGCCGTGTTTATCTTTGGCTATCGATTTGTATTTTCTTCTTTTAAAATCTTCCCATTCCTCATTGTTGTTCGATTTTATCCAACACGCTTTGTGCATCTTAAAATTCTCGTAACGACACTTTGCCCCATATTCATGTAGCAACCGGTATTCAATAACCTCAAATTGCAGTTGTCCAACACATCCAATTACCTTGCGGCCATTCATATCAAGAGTAAATAGCTGGGCTACGCCTTCATCCATCAATTGGTCAACCCCTTTATTGAGTTGCTTAGTCTTCATAGGATCCGCATTTTCAATATAGCGGAACATTTCAGGCGAAAAGCTTGGAAGTCCTTTAAAACTAAATAATTCACCCTCGGTTAGCGTATCACCAATCTTAAAGTTTCCAGTATCGTGTAAACCAACAATGTCACCTGGAAAAGCCTCTTCAACGATGCTCTTTTTTTCAGCCATAAAGGCAGTAGGACTTGCAAATTTTAATTTGCGGTTTAATCTTATGTGCTGATAATTCGTATTTCTTTTAAAGATACCCGAACAAATCTTAACAAATGCTATACGATCGCGATGGTTCGGATCCATATTGGCATGAATTTTAAACACAAAGCCCGAGAATTTATCTTCAAAAGGATCAACCATGCGCTCATCGGCAGTTGATGGTCTTGGGTAAGGTGCAATATGAATAAATGATTCGAGCAATTCTTTAACCCCAAAATTATATAAGGCACTACCAAAGAAAACTGGGGCAGTTTCTGCATTTAAATATTCATTTATATCAAATTCAGGATACACACCTTCAACCAATTCTAAATCGTCGCGTAATTGTTGTGCATGAGTCTTTAAAGCAATATCTAATTCTGGATCATTCAGGTTTTTAAATTCTTTGGGTTCTTCAGCGGTAGTTTTATCTTCGGCCGAAAAGTAGTAGAATGTTTTATTGAAAATATTGTAAATCCCTTTAAGGCGTTGTCCCATACCAACAGGCCAACTTAAAGGGCGAACTTTTATTTTTAGTTGTTCTTCAATTTCATCAAGGGTATCGAAGGGGTCCTTACCTTCGCGGTCAACCTTATTAATAAACACGATAACCGGAGTTTTGCGCATGCGGCAAACCTCCATCAAGCGTTTTGTTTGAGGTTCAACGCCTTTTGCTGCATCAACAACTACAATTACACTATCAACCGCTGTTAGAGTTCTAAAGGTATCTTCAGCAAAATCCTGATGACCAGGAGTGTCAAGAATATTAATTTTATTGCCGCCATATTCGAATCCCATTACTGAAGTTGCCACCGAAATACCACGTTGACGTTCAATTTCCATAAAGTCGGAAGTGGCAGTTTTTTTGATTTTATTTGATTTTACTGCTCCAGCAACGTGTATAGCCCCACCAAAAAGCAGAAGCTTTTCAGTTAGAGTTGTCTTCCCGGCATCGGGGTGACTTATAATCGCAAAAGTTCTACGGCGTTCTATTTCTTCTTTAAATCCCATAACCAATTATTAAGGCCGCAAAAGTAGCTATTTTTTTAAGAGCATACATTACATCTTTCAATTTGTATAAATGGCTACCGTACTTAACATAAAGTATTCAAATTACGGTATTTTCTCATTGTCTTAATGATTAGCAGTCGCTGAATTGAAAGGTAATTAAATGGTTGCTAATTGATTATGGATTGGATGATTTTATGATATACATCATTTTTTGCAATGTGCTTATTCTTTTTTTTCTTCTTGCATTATCATACAACCTTTCCGAACTTAATTTTTTAATCGCCGTTTTAATTGATAGAACTTAAATTTAAAGAAGAATATGAAAAGGTTAGCAATTTTATTTTTAGTAGTATGGCAAATGCACAAACCGAAGAATTAGCAAAGTGCAAATCGTTATTCAAGCTGAATTTTATTCGCTACATTGGATGGCCAGAGGACGCTAAAGGAAGTGATTTTGTAATTGGTGTTTTAAAGAATAGCCAAATGGCTGACCAACTTAAAGCTAAAACGAATGGTAAAAAAATCGACTATCAGAATATTATTATCAAAAAATTTAAGAATGTAGATGATATATCAAATTGCCAAATACTTTATATTGATGGTATTGTAAATTATTCAAAGCATGCTTTGGCAATTTCTCAGAAACTAAATAATAATAATTCGCTTATTATTACTGAAGGTAAAAATGCAATTTTAAATGGTTCAATGATAAATTTTGTAATTGTTGATGAAAAGTTAAAATTTGAAGTGAGTTCAGAAAATGCTGAAAAATATGGATTGAAATTAAGCAATACATTGCTATTAATGAATAAGGCCATAAAATTATAGTTTAGGGTAAAACAACAAATAAGTGGGTTAAGGGCTGGATATTGCACACCTCTTTTTATTATAAATTGGTCAAGTTTAATGAGAAGTAACAGTTTTTTTAATGTGAATTATCATATTCATTTTCTATGTTAAAAGGAGTTTTATATATAAATTTATATGTTTTTAAAAAATAAAATATTATTATGAAGAAACTATTACTACTAATTACAATAGTACTTTATTCAATGGTGAATTTTGCACAAGATGCTACTATTGTTAAATATAAATCATCGTTTATGATCAATTTTATACGATATGTAGGTTGGCCCGATGAAGCCAAAGATGGTGATTTTGTAATTGGAGTGCTTAAAAATAAGGCCATTGCTCAGCATTTACAAAGACAAACGTCAGGTAAAAAATTTGGTTATCAAAAAATTATAATAAAGGAGTTTAAAAGTGTTGATGAGATAACTAATTGCCAAATGCTTTATGTTTCGAGGGTGATTAATTTTGGAAAAAATTCTCAAGCCATTTCAACCAAACTAGAGAATAAAAATACACTTATCGTTACCGAGAGGAATGGATCGACAGATGATGGTGCTATGATTAATTTTGTGGTTGTAGACAATAAATTAAAGTTTGAGGTAAGTTCAACAAATGCTGAAAAATTTGGATTAAAACTTAGTAATTCATTGGTTTCAATGAGTAATGCTATAAAGGTTTAGGATAAAACAATAAAATATTTAAATGGAGGTGGACATATGTTCACCTTTTTTTGTTTATGGTCTGTTCATAAATAATCTTTCAGAACCTTTATGAGTCCATAAAATTTCATTTATTTGCTATCTCTATTTTAAATCAATATGGAAAACGCAAAAAAACAGGGTAGATACGATAGAATCTATAAGCAATTAAAAGATTTGATGTCTAAATCAGAAGATGCTAATGCTAGAATGTGCAGTATTGCATCGTTACTTCATCATAAAATGGAGGGTTTTTTCTGGACAGGGTTTTATATGCTAACTACCGATAATCGATTGGTTGTGCGTACCTATCAAGGACCTGTTGCGTGCATGGAATTAACTAAACATGTGGGTGTTTGTTGGTCTGGTATTAATCAACAGAAAAGCATTATAGTGCCAAATGTTCATGAGTACTCTGGGCATATTGCTTGCGATTCGCGATCGAAATCGGAAATTGTAATTCCTGTAAAAAATAAAAGTGGTAGAGTAGTGGGTGTTTTAGATGTTGATAGCGATAAGCTTGATGTTTTTGATAGCACTGATGCAGAAGGTTTAAAGCGAATAGTGTCGTTAATTTTTAAATAAAGAACCAATTGCCTTTTTAATTTAAGATTATAAAATCGGAAAAAATAATGAACAAGTATATTGAGCAAATAGCAAAAAAATTAAATATTAATTTTAAGCAAGTCGATGCTGTAGTTGGTCTTTTTAGTGAAGGAGCAACGGTTCCTTTTATTAGCAGGTATAGAAAAGAACGTACCGGAGGGCTCGATGAGGTAGTAATACGCGACGTAGAGTTATTGAATAAAAAGTTTACAGAGCTTGAAAAGCGCAAGGTGCTGGTACTTGAAACTATTAATGAGCAAGGGCAATTAACCGATGAATTAAAATCGAAAATTGAAAGAACCTTTGACCCCGTTGAATTAGAAGATATTTACCTACCTTATAAACCCAAGCGCCGGACAAAAGCTACTGTTGCAAAAGAGCTTGGTCTTGAGCCTTTTGCAAAGCAAATAATGAGGCAAGATTCGGGCGACGTAGAGCAGTGGGCATTAAAATATGTAAAGGGCGATGTTGTTGATATGGAACATGCTTTGCAAGGAGCTCGTGATATAATTGCCGAATGGATTAGTGAGAATCAAACAACCAGAAATCGTACGCGTAACTTATTTGCACGCGATGCCATGATTTATGCAAAAGTGGTTAAAGGTAAAGAAGAAGATGGTAATAAATATTCCGATTATTTTGAGTATTCAGAGTTGCTAAAAAAATGCCCTTCGCATAGAATGTTAGCTATACGTAGAGGTGAGGCTGAAGGCGTATTAAAAATTATGGTAGCACCTGAGCAAGAACAAGCAGAAGAAATCATTGAGGATTATTTTTGCAAAGGATATACCCATTCAGCAGAACAAATTCGAATAGCCTTAAAAGATAGTTATAAACGACTGGTTCAACCTTCGCTTGAGAATGAGTTTAAAAAACTATTTAAAGAAAAGGCCGATGAAGAAGCTATTGAGGTTTTTGCGAGAAATCTGCGTCAACTTTTATTAGCTTCGCCTTTAGGACAGAAACGCATATTAGCTCTTGATCCGGGGTTTAAATCGGGTTGTAAGTTGGTATGCTTAAGTGAATTGGGCGATTTGCTACATAATGAAAATATTTACCCGCATCCGCCTCAGAATGAAAAGTTGTTAGCCTCGAAAAAAATTATAGCTTTGGTAAATAGCTATAAAATTCAAGCTATAGCCATTGGTAATGGTACAGCCAGTCGAGAAACGGAAGCGTTTATTCGCAAAATAAAATTCGATTCTGATATACAGGTGTTTATGGTGAATGAAAGTGGAGCCTCCATATATTCAGCCTCGCCTGTAGCTCGCGAAGAATTTCCACAATTTGATGTTACTGTACGCGGAGCTGTTTCCATTGGACGCAGATTAATGGATCCTTTGGCTGAATTGGTTAAAATTGATGCTAAATCAATTGGGGTAGGGCAATATCAGCACGATGTTGATCAAACAAAATTAAAAGAGAATCTTGAATTTGTGGTGGAAAGTTGCGTGAACTCAGTAGGTGTTAACCTGAATACCGCAAGTAAGCATCTTTTAAGTTCGGTAAGTGGTTTGGGTCCAAAGTTAGCTCAAAATATAGTCGATTTTCGTAAAGAAAATGGGCAGTTTGCATCGCGCAAAGAATTGAAAAAAGTACCTCGTATGGGCGACAAGGCTTATGAGCAATGTGCAGGATTTTTACGCATCCCCAATTCGAAAAATCCATTAGATAATAGCGCCGTGCATCCTGAAAGCTATAAGGTGGTTGATAGAATGGCTAAAGATTTGCAATGTGAAATTATCGATCTTATTAAAAAACCAGAGGTTAGGAGTAAAATTGATTTAAAAAAATATGTTACGCCAACTATTGGTTTACCAACCCTACAAGATATTAAAACTGAATTGGAAAAGCCAGGGCGCGACCCAAGAACTATAATAAAGATGTTTGAGTTTGCCCAAGGTGTAAATACCATGAAAGATTTATATGAAGGGATGGTTCTACCCGGAATAGTAACCAATATCACCAATTTTGGGGCCTTTGTTGATATAGGTGTGCATCAAGATGGCTTGGTGCATATTTCGCAATTAGCCGATAAATTCGTTTCTAATCCTGCCGATGTGGTATCATTAAATCAACATGTAAAAGTTAAGGTGGTTTCTATTGAAGTGGATAGAAAAAGAATTCAATTGTCGATGAAGGGTATGGAGTAATTCTTAGCTATTTGGCTTTGATGGCAAGATAATGCTTACGGTGGTTCCCAAAGCAATGGAGCTGTTAATTGCTAATTTGCCAGAATTTCGTTCAATAAATTCTTTCGATAGAGACAAGCCTAGGCCAACACCTTTTTCTCCATGAGTGCCTGAGGCCAGGTATGGACTTTGTGTTGAGAATAAAGAGTTTATCTGATCTTTAGTCATGCCAACACCATCATCGTGAATAGTAATTTCTGTTGAATTACCTTGATTCTGCACGGTTATTAAAATTTTACCTTTAATTGTTGAGAATTTAATGGCGTTTTCAATAATGTTGCGCAAGGCTACCTTGGTTGTAGCTTTATCGGTATATACATATGAAATTCCCTGTTGCTTATAGGTAATATTTATTTTTTTTGCTGCAGCTCGTAATTTTTGAGTTTTTAAAATAGAATTAAGTAAATCATTCACGGCTAACAATTCGGGGTGATATTCAATTGATTTTTGCTGGTTTTTAGCCCAGTGTAATACATTTTCAAGTAAGTTACGGGCCATTATTAGTTGATCATTGTCGTGTGTTGAACCCTCTAATTCAATGCTTTCGTCATCATTTGAGTCTGCCATTTGGTTAGACAGCCTCTCAAGTACCCAAAATGGTTCCCACATATTTTTCGTTGCAATATTTATTACACGCTCCGATGTTTTTTTTAATTTGTTAAATTCTGCATTGCTTTTTTGTAACTGGGAGCGTTGGTTATTAACAGTTTTTATTATCATACTTTGAGCATGTTTACTTCTTTTTTTAAACCTGATAATAATAAATATAAGGATACCAATAACGAGTATCTGTCCTAAAATCATTACTTGAAAGAAGGTAATTCTTTCTTTTTTACCTTCCATTAAAATAGAAAGTTCGGTTTGAAGAATTCGTTTTTCATTTTCATGATTTGTTAGTTCTTCACTAATTCGTCTTGTCAAACGTTCTGCATGAATACGGTTTATTTCAGTTAAAATGTTTTTCTGCAGTCCGTTGTATAGTATTTGGTACTTATATGCTTTATAATAATCTCCAATTTTGGAATAATTATTTGATAGTTTCTCATACAATTCCAGTTTAATAGATGGATCAATAACAAGCTGAAGGCTTTTAGTGTAAAAGTGCTGAGCTTTTGGTATTCTAACCATGTCAGTATACAAATCTCCAAGAAGAAGAAGGGTTATGGTTTCACCCGATTTATTGTTTTGACTAATCATTAATTCGAGGGCTTTGTTTAAATAACTCAACGATTGGGTATAATCTCTGAGTTTATCAAATGTTTTACCCTTCAAGCTATAGGTTTTTGCAAGGTTTTTTTGATCGTTAAAAATTATGAATAAACGCTCGGCTACATCAAGTGACTTTAACGCTTTATGGTATTTTGTAGCATTTATGTATGTATCTCCAATTTTAAGCTGATTGCTAGCTAAATACCTTTTGTTATCAAGTTTATTAAAAATTGTTTCGGCTTTTTCTAAATAATCTATAGCCAATGGGTGGTTGCCTATTTTTGAGTACAATAAGGCAATATCGCAATATACTGATCCCACTTGTGTGCTATCGTTTTCTTCTTGATACTGGGCAATTGCTTTCTGATATAAGCTTGATGCTAAAGGATAATTTTCTTCATATGCATTTATCAAAGCTTGCTGCTGATATTGCATTCCTTTAAGAAAAGCATTGTTCTCTGTTTTTACGAATGCAGCCGATGTAAGTAAATTTTGTTTTGCATCTTTTACTTTTCCATTAAGTAAATTAACAAAGGAAAGGTTGATGTGGATTTTTGCTAATTGTTCGTTTGTTAAACTGAATTGTTGCTCCAAAGCGTCGTTATAAGACGAATATGCAGAATCGAACATTTCTGATACAAAATAATAGTTTGCCAAGTGGTAGTGATATTCACACCATCTCTTTAAATTTAAATTTTGATACAAATACTCTTCAATACCAATTAACAAAAGGTACACTTGGTGAGGGCTTTTATTTAAGTTTTTATCGCAATAATTATAGGCATAGGTTATTTTACTGTTAGGCAGGTATGAATTTGTGTTTTTAATTACAATGGAATCAAATACCGACTGGGCATTAATAGAAATGCTCAAAAAAAATAATGGAATACAAAAAATTAAAAATAGCCGCATTGTAATTTATGCTTAATGTGTATATGCAAAAATAGGCTAGAATTTTATCAACCCAAATAAAACCAAAGCATAAATGTAAAACCTTAAAATACGTATAAATCCAATAAAAATGAAATTTTTTAAAGGGTACTTTAAAATGCCGGAAATTATGCAGATAGTGCTGTAAGGTAACGGGAACATGGCAGCTACCATTAGAAAAACCGATCCCCAACGTTTAATTTTTTTAAAGGGGCCGTTAATTTTTTTCCCAAATAGGTATTTATTGGTCTCATTAGTAGTTAGTGTCAGAAAGAAAACTCGGAATTTTTAAAATTCTACGGATTTCTATATATATATTCGATTAATTTTTTTTTAAATGTTTTCTGTCATTAAATCACATACTATTCTTTTGCATTATTGATAAATACAGGTGTTATTATCTTGTTTTTCTTGTTTTTGCACATACCTTTCCCATTAAATTATTTAAAATTAAAATAGCTTTTAAATTAAGCTGCTGGCAAAAGCATCTTTTTTTTGTCTTTTTCTCGGGCTGCATTCTCTTGTTTTAATAATTCTTTACCTATTCTTTGCAGATTGTGGGCAACAACACCCATGCCGATGTATCGTTTAAAGCCATGAAAACCTCTATCAGGACATCGGTCTAGTCCACTATGTTCCAATTCATTTATATTTGACTCGATTGCGCTGTGTTTATTCCTTAACTTTTTAAACTCTTTTGTATGCTCTTCTTCGGCTTCCTGTTTATTTAGCTTGCCCTTTTTGGGCATTATTACATTGGGTATCTGGGTACTTAAAATCCATTTATTGTCCTTATGCCAATACCCTTTATCAAAACTCCAACTCAAAATATCATATTTTGACAACACCCTGTCAGCTGTTGATAAAACAATCTCAGAATCAGATTCTTTTTCCATAATATGATAATCTATTATCAACCCAAATTGATCTGTGGTAATTGATAATTTCTTGCCTAACTCTACGCTTGGCCTAGATTTGCCTTTAGTTATCCATTCTGTATATTCTTCGAATAGTGAAAATATTTTATCTTCATGAGGAATCTTATCCCCTTTTATCAATCTCCTCTCAACTAAATCCACATGCTTATCTAATAATGTTATAAAATGCTCTAATTCTAAAATCTTCACCAAGTCAATTGTCTCATTAATTGGAAAGCTATCTTTTGTCTTACTGATTTTATCACTTAGCGCAGTGGCTTTTGTAACATATTGCTGTGCAGCCTGTATTATTCTTTCCGCTTTCCCTTTTCCTCCTGATGAGCTAGATTGCCCTACCGCTCTGCTAAGATTTTTTAATGTTGAATACCAATCTTTTGATTTTCGCCACCCTTCGGTAGAAGGATATTTATTTGCAAACCAATTAACAATATCCAGAATCTTCCGAGATGCATCCCACAACAAATTGTAATCGGTGGGGAAATGAACATTTGATTCAACAACAAAACTATCTGTTTTTGCAAATAATGCTACCGTTCCTTTTTTTTTAAATACTTTCTTGTGTCCAAAATCAACTATCACATCATTGATTCTTTTTAATGTATCATCATCTAACAAGTGAACATTATCAAGTATTCTCTGATATGAAATATCTCTTCGGGCTACCCCACTTTCAGTCTCTATACCCAGCAGTTGGCGCAATGTAGAATCTGAGTGTGTCATATAATGCAATCTATCATAATCTAAATTTAGTGCCAAACGGTATTGAGAAAGTACAAATATTTGCCATAGATTTAAACCTTTTCGTCCAGTTGCCTTCTTACCTGTTATAATAGCACCCTCTAATAGTGTGTATATCTGATTGTTATACTCTGGGGTTTTATATATTGTTAACAAGGCCATCACTAAAGCAGGAATGTCATCACGACTTTTTAATAATACTGGAGTATCTGAAATTAATTTTAAACCCATTTCAATTTGCTGCTCGAATCTTATTCTCATATTTTCAATCTATCAAGTTATTGCTAAAACGCTTGCGAATCTCAAAACGTTAATAGTCTAAATTTAAGCATTTTAACTATTTCTCACAAGCTTTTGTAA
>JAQICC010000134.1 GCA_027858735.1 Salinivirgaceae bacterium | reverse complement strand
TCTTGCATTTCAACCAGTCATCCCGAGATTTCGGGACTCCTGATTTTCAATGCTGCGAAAGCCTCATTCTTGGAGCTTTCTTATCAGAGACCGAGTTTTCTTGCACGCACTAATTAACTGTTTATTTAGCTCTCTATTCAACTGCTATATAACATCTCCCCGGAACTTCAACGGATAAAAAGAGGAACCCCAAGGCAGAGGCTAGAGAATTATTTAAAATAAATATTTGATCTAAAAAACAACTATTAATATAAATAGTATTCATTCGGTATTTTTTTACACAAACGTTTTTAACTATCTTTGTAAAGCTAAGTTTATAAATTATGGAGTTGTATAAGCAATTGACATTCTCGGAAATTATTCCTGATGTCGTTTCAAGATTTGCGTCAAAAAACGCACTAAGTTTTATTGACGATGAAGCTATTTCTTATGAAGAGATGGGCAAAAAGATTAACGCCCTTATGGCCTTTGCCGAAACATTAGGGATTAAGAAGGGCGATAAGGTTATAATTCTAAGCCAGAACATGCCTAACTGGGGTATTGTTTATTTTGCTTTACAATGCATGGGCGTAGTTTCAGTGCCTGTACTACCCGATTTTACTCCCACTGAATTGCAAAATGTATTAAATCATTCCGAAGCAAAATGTATCTTTATATCAGAGAGTCTGGAATTTAAACTTGAAGAAATGACCAGTGAATTTCTTAAATCGACGGTAAGAATTGACGACTTTTCGGTATTGAAAAACAAGGGCAATAATGCTGAATTTAAGGCTAGTACTCTCCCACTAAACCGTTATGAACCTAACGAGAATGATTTAGCAATTCTGCTTTACACATCAGGTACAACTGGTGATTCTAAAGGTGTAATGCTTTCTCAAAAAAACGTTATTAGTAACGCTATGCAATCTGGAGACGTTCAACCGGTTGATGAAAATGATAAATTTCTTTCTGTATTGCCACTTTCGCATACTTACGAAAATACCATTGGCTTAATTCTGCCTATAATTAAAGGAGCAAGTGTAACCTATTTAAAAAAGCCTCCAACAGCAAGCGTTTTACTTCCGGCTATGCAAAAGCTAAAGCCAACGTTTATGCTTACAGTTCCCATGATTATTGAAAAAGTATATCGCAACAGCATAATTCCGCAAATTCAAGCAAAGGCCGTTACAAACTTTTTGCATAAATTTAAGCCTACACGAAAATTGCTTTATTATTTAGCAGGTAAAAAACTTTACCAAACTTTTGGTGGCAATTTAAGATTCTTTGGTATTGGTGGAGCAAAACTTGATGGTGTAGTGGAACAATTTTTACGCGATGCTAAGTTCCCCTACGCAGTAGGCTATGGATTAACCGAAACTGCACCTCTTTTAGCAGGCTCGAATCCTAGCGAAACCAAATGGCAAGCTATTGGTCCAAAAGTGATTAACTGCGAAATTAAAATTAACAATCCTGATAAAATAACCGGTGAAGGTGAAATTTGGGCAAAAGGGCCTAATGTTATGCTTGGTTATTACAAAAACGAAGAAAAAACAAAGGAAGTTTTAACCGAAGATGGCTGGTTTAAAACAGGCGACTTAGGTGTATTCGATAAGGATGGCTGGCTTAGCCATAAAGGACGCCTAAAAAACATGATTGTTGGAGCAAATGGAGAAAACATTTACCCTGAAGAAATTGAATCTGTTATCAATAACTTTAGACATGTAGTTGAATCGGTTGTAGTGGAACAAAAAGGCAAATTAGTTGCTATGGTTCATTTCGATCGGGAAGAACTTGAAAGAAAATTGCGCCATGCAACATCAGATTTTGCACAAAAGGTTGAAGATAAATTTGAAGAGATATCACACAAGGTTGATGAGGCAATTGATGAGCTGTCAAAAGAGCTTCACTTACATGTAAATGCAAGGGTCAACAAATTTTCGAGAATTCAATTATTAGTTGTTCAACCCGATCCGTTTCAGAAAACTGCAACAAAAAAAATTAAACGATACTTATACTTTTAAATACAAAAAAGGGCGTTCTAACTGGAACGCCCTTTCTGTTTATAAATGTTTTTACAATTCGTGTATTACTAATCCTGAGCGCAGTTTAGGCTCGAACCATGTAGTTTTAGGAGGCATAATATTACCTGTATCTGCAATATCAATTAATTGCTGCATTGAAACAGCATACATTGCAAAGGCAACTTTCATATCGCCGCCATCAACACGCCTTACAAGCTCATCTAATCCGCGTATTCCACCCACAAATTCACAACGAGTGGTGGTTCTAAGATCGTCAATACCTAGAATATTATCTAAAACTAAATCAGAAAGAATGGTAACATCTAAAACTCCGATTGGGTCGTTATCATTATAAGTTCCTTCCTTAGAGTTTAATTTATACCATTTACCATCTATATACATGCTAAATTCGTGAAGTTTTGCAGGAGCATAAATTTCAGTTCCCATTTCTTCAACCTCAAAAACGATTTTTAATTTTTCAATAAATTCAACTTCCGATAAACCATTCAAATCTTTTACAACACGGTTGTAATCAATAATTTTTAACTGGTTGTCAGGAAAATGAACTGCCATAAAAAAGTTGTACTCTTCATCGCCGGTATGGTTTGGATTTTGAGCTTTCTTCTCTTCACCAATTCGTGCAGCAGCAGCTGTACGATGATGTCCGTCAGCCACATAAGTAGAAGGCACTTTGCTTGCAAACAACTCTTCAAGCTTAGCATTTGTAGCCGCATCATTTACCGGCCATAAGTGATGTCCAAATCCGTCTTCGGCAGTAAAATCATATTCAGCAGTTTCATTTTTAACAATCGATGAAACAATAGCATCAATTTCAGGAACTGCTTTATAAGAAAAGAAAACCGGCTCAATATTTACATTTAAATAACGCGTTAAAATCATTCTGTCATCCTCTTTATCCGGACGCGTTAATTCATGCTTTTTAATTACACCTGTCTTGTAATCTTCGCAAGAAGCACCCCCAACAATACCATATTGTGTGCGGCCATCCATTGTTTGAGCATAGATATAATATTTTGCTTCGGCATCGGCTTTTAACCAACCTTTTTCTTTGAACATATTAAGGTTTGCTACCGATTTTTCGTAAACTTCATCGGCATGAACATCAGTGCCTGCAGGGCAATCTATTTCAGCTTTTGTAATGTGAAGCAACGATTCAGGTTTACCTTCTGCCATTACAGCGGCTTCTTCAGAGTTCATAACATCATAGGGCAAGCAAGCTAAGTTACTAGCAATTTCTTTTGGTGGGCGTAAGCCTTTAAATGGTTTTATAACTGCCATAGTACTATATATTAGATTATGTGTTTATTTTTTTAAAACTCCAAAGATAAATTAACCTATTAATGTTGAAAGAATTAAAGCACAATTTTTTCATTTTTTTTACACAAAAAACCCCGAGAATAATCCCGGGGTTTTCAATATTTAATAAAATATTCTTATTTGTTTACTCTAAATGTTTCATCGCCACTTTCAAAGAAAGCAATTATCTGATTAACAGCAGCAATACCTGCATTAATATTGGCTTCTGAAGTTTGAGCTCCCATTTTCTTTGGTGTAAAAAATGAGCGTCCCGGGAATTTCGCTTCAATATCAGCAGCATTACTTGGAGCAATGTCTGAGATGTATTGGAAATCAGAACGCGCTTCCATTAAACTAACAATGCCCGCTTCATCAATAACTTCTTTACGCGCTGTATTCACTAATACCGCACCCTCTGGCATTTTATTTAAAAGCTCAAAGTTAATTGAGTTCTTTGTTTTATCGTTTGCAGGAATGTGTAATGAAACATACTGACATGTTGCATATAATTCTTCAACACTACTTACCGGAGTAACACCGTCAGCCTGAATTTTTTCGTTTGCTACAAATGGGTCAAAAGCATATACTGCCATTCCAAATCCTTTTGCAACCTCAGCTACATAACGCCCCACATTACCATAAGCATGAATACCAATTTTCTTACCTCGAAGTTCAGTTCCCGCTTTTCCATTATAGCTATTACGAGCCTTAAAAACCATCATACCTAGTACTAATTCGGCTACGGCATTCGAGTTTTGACCCGGAGTGTTCATTGCACAAATACCATTAGCGGTAGCTGCTTCAAGATCAATATTATCAAATCCTGCTCCAGCACGTACAATAATTTTCAAATTTTTAGCCACATCAAGAACTTCTTTAGTCGCTTTATCGCTACGAATAATTAAAGCATCGCAATCAGCAACTGCTCCAACAAAATCAGCCTGTTCAGCATATTTTTCAAAAAGCTCAATTGCATATCCTTTACCTTCAGCAAGCTCTTTCATTTGTGCTACCGCAGCTGGTGCAAATGGCTTTTCTGTTCCTATTAATATTTTTTTCATTATATTTTATTTTTTTCGTTTACGTTTAGTGGTTAATTAAAGTCATTTAAAGCGGCCTACCTGGCTCTAAAAACTGAGTTTTTAATTAAACTTCTTTCTCAAAATCTTGCATACACTTCACCAATGCCTGAATATCGTCAATAGTACTGGCATTATATGTAGAAGCACGGAAACCGCCAACCGAACGGTGACCTTTAATTCCTACAATATTTCTAGAAGTAGCAAATTTCATAAACTGGTCTTGCAATTCTTCTTTGCCTTCAGCCCAAATAAATGGAATATTCATGCGTGAGCGAGAACCTTCTTCTACCGTTGGACGGAATAATGGGTTTCTGTCAATCTCAGCATATAGTATGTTTGATCTTTCAAGAGCAAGTTTCTCCATTGCTTCAACTCCACCCAATGATTTTACCCATTTCAAAGTTTCGTTAATGGCAAAAATATTCACACAAGGAGGTGTGTTATACATTGATCCATTATCAATATGAATGTTGTATTTAAACATTGAAGGAAGCGCTATTTCAGTATTCACTTTTTCTAACATATCCTCGCGAATAATTACAAAAGCAACACCTGAAGGTCCCATATTTTTTTGAGCTCCACCATAAATCATAGCATATTTTGAAACGTCAACAGGACGGCTTAAAATATCAGATGACATATCAGCAATCAATGGAACAGGAGAATCTAGATCTTCAAATATTTCAGTACCTCTAATTGTATTGTTTGAGGTAATATGCACATAATCAACATCTGAAGGAATTGTAAATCCTTTGGGATAATACGTAAAGTCTTTATCTTCTGATGAAGCAATAACCTCTACATTACCAAATATTTTCGCCTCAGCAATGGCTTTCTTCGACCATGCACCTGTATTTACATAAGCGGCCTTTGTCTTTAAAAAGTTCATGGCAAGCATAGCAAATTGAGTACTTGCACCACCACCTAAAAATAATACATGGTAGTTGTCAGGAATACTTAAAACCTCTTTTAATCCCGCAACAGCTTCATCCATAACAGCCTGAAAATCTTTACTCCTATGTGAAACTTCAAGTATTGATTGTCCACTATTATTTAACTCCATTACAGCTTTGGCTGTATTCTCTAAACATGGATCGGATAATTTACACGGTCCGGCATTAAAAATGTGCTTTCTCATAATTGTTTGATTTTAAATATATTATAATATTTTCAGTTCGCTTAAAATGATTTTCCAAATTAAAGCAAAATCTATGTAAATCAGAAGATAATTTTAATGATAATTTCAACAAACATTGTTAATATTATTTAACGACTGCAATTTAACTCGAATATGTAAATAATAACATGATATTTGTTACTATCTAACCTGATTGATTCATAAAATTTGACAAAAAGCACATATCTTTTTCATTATCTAAACCTTATAATTTTTAACCCCAATTATTCTTGAGAATAATTGCTGTCTCCGACAGCGACTAAGATTTAGTAAAAACTTTTGAAAAAAGTTTAACTGCATTTAAGTCGGGACTATCCTGACCTTTATGCATATTTTTCCAAATTTATGCATAGTTCAGCTTAGGTTCATTTTTTTTAGAAGACTTAATTTATTCGAATAGTCAAAATGTGAATAAAGAAAGAGGATATTGAACCAACGTATATTCATATTAACACTAAAGTAAGTAATGCAAATGATACCCTGTTTAACAATTTGTTAGCGTTAAATAATATCACACTTTGTTATAAAATAACACAAAAAAGTTACCTCATTTGGTAACTTTCATTAACTTTGTACAGTATGAGAATAATAAAGGAAAAGACATTAACCGAATATTGTAAGCTGAGCAAATACAAACAAGCTGAAGAATCGATCAAAGCATGGATTTATGAGGTTAGGTTTTCTGTTTGGAACAATGCAAATGAATTAAAAGTAAAATATGGCAATGCCAGTATAATAAGTTCTAAAAGGGTTGTGTTCAATATAAAGGGCAATGATTACCGTTTGATAGTTGATGTAGAATATAAGCTGAGGATAGTATTTGTAGTTTGGTTTGGAACACATATAGAATATGATAAAATAAACGCTAAAACAGTAAGTTATGAAAACTAAAATATTAAAAACAGAATTAGAATATAATGAAGCTTGTGAGCGTATTTACGAGCTAATCAATAGCGATGAAAACTTGGTTGAACCCAATAGCAAAGCTGGAGAAGAAATAGAGCTACTATCATTATTGGTTGAAAAATATGAGCAAGAACATTATCCAATTGAAGCTCCGAATCCAATTGAAGCTATTAAGTTTAGAATGGAACAGATGAATTTGAAACAAGCTGATATTGCTCCGCTATTTGGAGGTAAAACAAGAATATCAGAAGTTTTAAACGGGAAAAGACCGCTAACTTTAAAAATGATAACCTTATTAAATCAATACTTGGGAATTCCTTTAGAATCTCTTATTAGTGGAAATAAAGAAATAAAATTAGAGCCAGAGAAAAAGGATAAATTATTAAGCATAAACTCCATCAGAGATTATTTATCTGGATCTCGGGCTGCAATGATTTAGGGAGCCTATCTTAACTTATCTATTTGCTTAACAAGTGAAATAAATTGGGAATTTTTCTTGCCTAACACTTATAACTATTGTCATGTTTTGTTTAGTATTTACACTTTTTTGTACTACCAACTTTGACAATTTCCCATCTTCTTTGACAATTCACAACAATTGATACAATTTCCAAAATAATCCAAATGTTAAAGTTTAGTTAAAACAATAAATAATTATCGTTTTTCGATAAATATATTTTGTTTATTAATAAATAATACGTTCCTTTGATTCGTAAATAATTAGAAATAAGTACAAAGTACAAAGACACAAGATCAT
Source organism: Salinivirgaceae bacterium (assembly GCA_027858735.1). Lineage (GTDB taxonomy): Bacteria > Bacteroidota > Bacteroidia > Bacteroidales > SZUA-534 > GH45. Next base: position 6,535 of record JAQICC010000134.1, on the reverse strand, counting down.
TTATAACAAATCTAATCTTGATTCTGAAGTCTTGATACTTGATACTAACATCTTGATACTAAAAAAATGAAAGGAAAGAAATTAATATTTATACTCTATCAGCTTTTAAAATATGTATTGTACATTAATATTGTGCTGGCCGGAGGCGTATTAGGTTTTCAAATTTTAAATATAGCTTCACCCGAAAAATCGCTAATTACCTCTTATTTAGGTAAGTTTGTTTTCGAACTCAATGCCGTGGGGTCCGTTTCTGGCTTAAAAAATGAATTGGCCATGTACGTTGAATCAACAACAGGTTTTGCTGCTCTTGGGCTCGATACCCATTGGCATGTGGCTTATGTGTTAATTTTCACCCTACTTGTTGGTGGTGTTACCTTGCTTTTTAATTACCTTTTTTACCTTATTTTTAAAGATTTGAATGCATCGGTTCAACAAGGAACACCTTTCTCAAATCAAATACCTAAGTATTTAAAACAAGTTTCATTTTTTTCCATATTGGTTTTTGCAGTCGGCAGCATATTAAGTTTGCTAAAAGTTTTAATTGTGAAACAGGTGGTTTTTAATAATTTTGTCGCCCGACCGGTTTACGATAATCAATTATTAAATTTTTTATGGTTCGGGCTTGGTGTATTTATATTGAACGAGATTTATAAAGTGGGCATTGCGCTTAAAACAGAACAGGATTTAACAATTTAATTGATATGGCTATAATTGTAAATCTCGATGTAATGCTAGCCATACGTAAAATGTCGCTAACCGAACTTTCGGAACGAGTAGGGATTACCATGGCTAACTTGTCGGTTTTAAAAAGTGGTAAAGCAAAAGCCATACGTTTTTCAACCCTCGAAGCCATATGCAGAGAGCTTGATTGTAAACCAGGCGACATATTGGACTATAAAAATGAGTAAAAAGCTTCCTTTTAAAATCCCCCTTTGGAGGGGGTTTCCGTAGAACGGAGGAGGAATTCTAAATAGAATAAAGTAAGTTAAAAAGAAACATATTAATTATGAAAATAGCATTAGTAGGCTACGGCCAAATGGGCAAAGAAATAGAAAAAATAGCCATTCGTAGAGGCCATGAAATAGCATTAATTATCGATATGGATAATCATGACGATTTAAACAAGGAGAAGCTTGCCGGAGTTGATGTGGCCATTGAATTTAGCCGCCCTGAAAGTGCGGTAGGTAACTACAAGAAATGCTTTGAAGGAAAGGTGCCTGTGGTTTCGGGAACCACGGGTTGGCTCGATAAACTACCTGAGATAATTGAAGAATGTGAAAAAAATGATACGGCTTTCTTTTATGCCTCAAACTTTAGCTTAGGGGTGAACTTATTTTTTGAACTGAATAAAAAACTAGCTAAGCTAATGCAATCTTTCGATGATTATAAAGTGCGCATGAATGAAATACATCACACACGTAAGCTTGATGCTCCAAGCGGTACCGCAATTACATTAGCCGAAGGTATTTTGGGCGAAAACCCAAAATTAACATCATGGAAATGCGATCAGGAAACTACAGCAAATGAATTGCCAATTACAGCCGAGCGTATTGGTGATGTGCCCGGAACGCACGAAGTGTTTTATGAAAGTGCCATTGATAACATAACCATTCGTCACGAAGCATATAACCGCAAGGGCTTTGCCACTGGAGCAGTGTTGGCCGCCGAATTTTTAGCTGGCAAAAAAGGTTTTTACGGAATGAACGATCTTTTAAATATTGAATAATACTCACCCTTCGCCTGACGGCAAATCCCTCAGGGGAAGAATTGGCCGCTCAATCGAAGAAAGTTCTCCCCTGGGGTGCCAGTTCCGAACTGGTTTCGGAAAGAAGCCCGAAGGGAGAGGGGGAATCATTCTTATTGGTTTATGAATTAACTTTTAAAACTTTAAAATATGAATACTTACACCTGGATTATAACTTTTGTGCTTTACATCGCACTGACTCATTTGATAGCGCAATACATTGGAACTAAACGTGAAATTGGATATGGTAAATCAGTTTGGTGGTCAATAATACTTAGTCCGATAATTGGATTTATTAGAACAATTGTGAGTAAACCGAAAGCTAAAGAGTAAACTGTATAGCATAAATATGAAAAAAAATAATATTGAACACTGATTGCCATAAAGGCAATCGACAAAACAAAGAATTATGAACAATGCATGGAAAAATAAATGGGCAAAGTTCGGTGTTTACGGCACCCTTTATGTATTGTGGGTAATTTGGAACACAAATTATTGGTGGATATTAGGTTTGCCTGTTGTTTTCGATATTTACGTTACTAAAAAAGTACATTGGGCTTTCTGGAAGAAAAAGGGAGTTGACAAGCAAACCAAGGTGGTCGAATGGGTTGATGCTATTATTTTTGCAGTTATTGCAGCAAGTTTTATTCGTACCTTCTTTTTCGAAGCATACACCATTCCAACATCTTCAATGGAAAAATCTTTATTGGTTGGCGACTATTTATTTGTGAGTAAAAGTGCCTATGGGCCTCGTAAACCAATAACGCCATTGTCGTTCCCATTTGTACACCATTCACTACCCATGACCAATAACACACAAAAATCGTTTATTGAATCATGGCAGCGCGACTATTTTAGAATGGCTGGTTATCGTACCATAAAAAATAACGATGTGGTGGTATTTAACTTCCCTGAAGGCGATACTGTTTGTATTGAAAATCAGAATCCAAGTTATTACCAGCTTTGTCGCGATGCACGAGGAGGAAGAGAAGAAATTTGGAAACGTTATACCGTGCAGCATCGTCCGGTTGATAAGTGTGAAAATTACATAAAGCGCTGTGTAGCAATTCCTGGCGATAGTTTAAAAATAGTCGATGGTCAATTATATGTGAATGGAAAACCACAAGTTCCGGCAGGAAAGGTGCAATATGAATATCATATTTTCACTGATGGTTCAACCATAAATCCCAGAGCTTTTAAGAAGTTAGGTATTGCTAAAGATGATATTAGAATGGTGCAGAGTGGCTACTATATAATTCCGTTAACCAAGAAAATTGCTGACCGAATTAGAACCTTTAATATTGTAAAGCGTGTAGAGCGTATGAATGATGGAGATGCAGATTATAGTAAAAGGATTTTTCCACATGACTCACGTTTTAAATGGAATCAGGACAATTTTGGCCCAATTTGGATACCCAAAAAAGGTGCTACTACAGAATTAACTCTCGAAAATTTACCTTTTTACAAAAGAATTATAGGACACTATGAAGGTAATGACCTAGAGGTTAAGGATAGCATAATTTACATTAATGACGAAGTGGCTACTTCATATACATTTAAATTGAATTACTACTGGATGATGGGAGATAATCGTCATCGGTCACAAGATGCACGATACTGGGGTTATGTTCCTGAAGATCATATTGTTGGACGTGCATCATTGGTGTGGCTATCGCTTGATAAAGATCTATCATTCCCAAAAAATATTCGCTTCAAGCGCATGTTTAGAACCATTAATTAATGACAAAAGCACATAAACATAAAGAACTAAAAGAGTGGGGGCTGGCTTTAGTAATAAAAGGTTTGGCAGGCAGTTCTCATGTAATATTGTCGCATAAAATGGCGAAAACCATTCAAAAAGGCGATTTTGTACTGGTCGATAAAAATTCTACTGGAGCACGTTTGCCCATATAAATTGACTGTTATAAAAAGTAAATTAAAAGAATGTAGTTCGCTTATTTAAAACAATTAGTATAACAATATAAATAAATTAATTTTGCACAATGATTGCCATAAAGGCAATTGAAAAAAAAGAATTATGAATAATTTTTGGAAAAATAAATGGACTAAATTTGGGATATACGGTACCTTATATTTGTTATGGGTAATATGGAATACCAACTATTGGTGGATTCTGGGTTTACCTGTTGTATTTGATATTTATGTTACTAAAAAAGTGCATTGGGCATTTTGGAAGAAAAGGGGCGCTGTTAAGCAAACTAAAGTTGTTGAATGGGTTGATGCGATTATTTTTGCAGTAATTGCTGCAAGTTTTATTCGCACCTTCTTTTTTGAAGCGTACACCATTCCAACATCATCAATGGAAAAATCACTGTTGGTTGGCGATTACTTATTTGTAAGCAAGAGTGCATACGGGCCTCGTAAGCCTATTACACCACTTTCATTTCCGTTTGTTCACCATTCATTGCCTATGACCAATAATACCAAACAATCATTTATTGAATCGTGGCAACGCGATTACTTTAGAATGCAGGGCTACCGCACTATTAAAAATAATGATGTCGTGGTATTTAATTTTCCTGAAGGTGATACGGTTTGTCTTGAAAATCAGGCTCCAAGTTATTACCAGCTTTGCCGTGATGCTCGTGGAGGAAGAGAAGAGATTTGGAGAAGATATACAGTAGCTCATCGTCCGGTTGATAAGTGTGAGAACTACATTAAAAGATGTATAGCAATACCTGGAGATAGCTTGAAAATTGTTGATGGGCAGGTTTATGTAAATGGAAAACCCCAAGAGAAAGCAGGCAAAGTACAGCATATTTATCATATTATTACTGATGGAACTTCTATAAATCCGCGTGCTTTACAAAAACTAGGTGTTGCGCTCGATGATATTAGAATGGTGCAGAGTGGATATTATCAAATTCCGTTAACAAAAAAAGTTGCTGATCGAATTAGAACATTTAATATTGTAAAGCGTGTAGAGCGTAAAAATGCTGGAGATTCTGATAATAGTGGGAGAGTTTTTCCACATGACTCACGTTTTAAATGGAATCAGGACAATTATGGCTCCATTTGGATACCAAAAAAAGGAGCTACTACAGATTTAACTCTTGAGAATTTACCTTTTTATAAAAGAGTTATTGGCCATTACGAGGGCAATGACCTTGAGGTTAAGGACAGCATAATTTATATTAATGGCGAAGTGGCTACTTCATATACATTTAAGATGGATTACTATTGGATGATGGGTGATAATCGTCACAACTCTCTTGATTCTCGATACTGGGGATATGTTCCAGAAAATCACATAGTTGGAAGAGCTTCGCTTATTTGGTTATCACTAGACAAGGACTTAAGTTTTCCTAAAAACATAAGATTTAAACGTATGTTTCGGTCAATACATTAACTTGAGAAATCCCGACTTACGGAAATCTTATCCCGAATAGTTTCGGGGTTTAGATTTACTTAGTCGAATTGGCAATTAGATTTGTCGAATAACAATTTTAGGATTAATGACAGTAAAAAACAAATATAAAGAATTAAAAGGATGGGGGCGAGCATTATTGCTTGCCCTTATTTTTGGTTTATTAATTAAAGGTCTTGTGCTTGAGTCTTTTATTATGATGTCGTCTAAAATGGAAAAGACGATTTTAAAAGGAGACTATATATTTGTTGAAAAAATATCAAATGGTGCAAGGTTACCAATAACGCCATTTTCCTTACCATTTTTCCCAAAAGTGTATAACGATGTTGTTCAATTTTTAGCTTACCGTATTCCAGGCATAAAATCCATTTCCTCAAACGACTTATTGGTCTTTAATAATCCAGACCGAGCAGATCTTCCCATCGATAAAAAGGAGGTATTATTAAAACGTTGTATAGGAGTACCAGGTGATACAATTCAATTAACAGATAAAAAGGTATTTGTGAACCACAAGCTTTTTAGTGAGCCCGATAATTTGCAGTTTAACTTTAGGTTGGTAACCAATGAAACGGAATTAGACCAACCTTTTTTAGATAAATATAGTATTAACGAGGGCGGAAAGGTATCCGATATAGGTATTTATGAATTTCCTGTTGAAATTAAACTGCTTAAGGAACTAAGAGAAGAGAACAATTTGCGCTATGTACGCGATTTAAAAGATTTTCCTGGTGAAAGTTCAAGGGACGTTTTTCCTAAAACAAAAAACTTCACCTATACCAAAGATTTTTTTGGTTCTGTTGAAGTGCCTCGAAAAGGGCAAATTTTAAATTTAAGTTTGCAGAACTTTGACTTGTATAAAACTTTAATTTCAAGGCATGAAGGGAATAGTATTAAAATACAGGATGGTGACATTTATATTAATGAAATAAAAACCTCAGAATATAAAGTAAAATTCAATTATTACTTTGTTCTTGATGATAATCGCGATAATGCAAATGACAGCCGGTATTGGGGTTTTTTGCCTGAGAATCATATAATTGGAAAAGCCTCATTGATTTGGTTTTCATACGATAAGAAAAATGGCATGGTTCGATGGGATCGTTGTTTTAATAAAATTTAGGTATGAAGTATTTATTCCTATTTATTTTTTTTATGTTGCACATTATTTGGGAAAGGCCAAAACACAGCAAAGACAAGCACGTTTACTGAGGAAGAAAAAATCAACTTTCAAATAAAAAAAATTGAAGTTCTGGAACATGCTCGCTTTATTTGAAATGGCACAGCTCATACTGCGAAAGAACCCGCTGACCATTTAAGAATGAAAAGAGAAAAAGCGGGGAAGCGAGTAAAAAGTGTACATGATTTTATCGAAAAAGTAGCTTCAGAATCGAGCATTACAGGAC
>JAQICC010000124.1 GCA_027858735.1 Salinivirgaceae bacterium | reverse complement strand
ATCCATGATGATATTAATTTTAAAACTTCTACAAAATTAACGATTATTACTCACTTTTAGTTTCAAAATTCCTCAAAACCTTTAAATTCATTCCAATCTTCAAAAGCTGATTCCCAAATTTCGGTAGTTTCCTGAGCTTCAGTTTGTGGTATTAACTCATACTGGTAAAGACTTCGGTAACCTTTTCCAACTCTTCGCACTAAATTTAATTCCTGGAGGTTGTGCAATATTCGGTTACAACTGGTTTTTGATTTACCAATTAAAATTTGAAAATCTTTCCAATTGAAAGAAATAGAAAAGCCTATTTCATCAACTAAGATTTGATAATAATTTCTAACATTTTGTGATACATCAAGGGTTTTAGAAGCAAACAAAGGACTGATTAACATTAAAGCCGTGGCATAATCTTCTCTTTGACTAATGTAGTTACCGTCTTTGTCCTTTTGCCTGTAAAGCTTATTTATGATGGTTAGTGAGTGGGTTAGTGATTCAAAAAGTATTCGTACATCATTTTGTAAAAAACTGTCGCTTTCTATCTGCTGTGTTGGATCATGAACCGTAGTAGCATTGGGATAAATGTTTTTTAAAGCAATAACTAACGATGTGATTTTTTGGTAACGACTGTTCATTGATTTTTTATTTTCCCCCTTAACACTTTTGTGGAACGCGGAACGCTAGGGGGTATTATCAGTCGCAGCATGGATTCTAGCGTTCCATCTAGCGTTCCAAGGGGGTGGAACGCTAGAATATTGTTAAATTTAATTTATAGCTTATCTAGTTGATTTAAAAGATATTGCTGTATTTCACTGCGAAGTTTTGTAATATTATCCCAATAGCTAATCTTATACTTTAATCCCTTGTTATAATAACCACCACTTGACGATATATATTCCAATTCAATTAGGTTGTTTAAATACCTGAAAAGACTGGTTTTACTAAGGTTTAATGCTTGCCTAATTTCTCTTTGGGTAAACTCATAGTTCTGTGGATTTTCTTTCTCTAAAACGTATTCTTTCAAGCTTTCAAAAAAACTGGCGCAAGCTGCCGTCTAATTCATCAACCTTCAGAAAAATACTATCGAACATGATTTCTACTGCAATTTTTAGATCCTCAGGTTCAGTAATAAGTCTGCCCTGCTGGTCTTTATTTCGATTGTACTGGTTAATGAGTGTTACTTGCTTTACGAAGCTTAAAAACAGCTCGTGCAATCGTCGTATTTTATGGGCTTGCAGTGGTAGTTTTATTTTGTCGGCGTATGGATTAATTACCTTTTGTGGTTTCAGCATTCTAATGCAGTTCTGCAGAAATTCTTTTGCTTCGTTTTCTTGTTCTTTCTCTGCTATTCCGCTGGCTGCTTTGCTTTGGTACGCTATAATATTTTGGGTTTGCTCCAAGCTTTCATCAACGGCAACAATAAACATACGACTCATATTGTCCTCATAAATTTGACCGTGGGTTGTAGCGCAAATACTTGCCATTGGTCCGCGGACAATACGCTGTGCACTTCTTATATTTCCGTTTTCATCTTTCTGACTGGTAGAGCTACTTAACTGGTTATTGCTTATGAGCTCACGCCAAGCAAACAGTGCTTCTTCTTTTAAGCCGTCAATATCTTCTAAGCAAACCAGCTTTCCTCTAAAATAATATTCATCGTAATTGTAAAAGCTATTTTCGGTAACTCTGGTAAACTGTACGTCTCTTTCACTGGGGATTAAAGCGGCTAGTCTGCTAAGTTAATGTGTTTTTCCACTTCCGCTACTACCTTGTATTAAAGCATGCAAAGTGTCAGGCATTTTATGACTGGTGGCAATGACAAATAAAAACAGACGGTTATTTTCTTCGCCTACAATGCCCGCTTTACCAACCAATTCGTTTAGCTTGGTAACTAAATCACTAGAACTTAAAAACTCTTTGCATTTGGCTTGTTCTGCAAAGCTTAACGCTTTATCGTTGTTGGCTTCTTCGGTGGTTTGTTGCAGTTGGTTATCTCGGTATTCTTCCAAAAGGTCAGTTAATTGTGAAAGGTCATTTTCTACTAAATCGCTTCTAAGCTCTAGTTTCTCGCTTGCTTGCCTGGCTTCTTTCCGGGTTTGCTTTTCTTCGTACAAATCCAGTCGGCAACGATATTTTGTAGCGGTTTCTAAATCTTGCACATCTAGACTAATTACCATTTTATCAAAGGTTTTGGGTAAGCTGCCTTTAACGATGTAGCGAGCGGTTTGGGTTTCATAAATAATCTTGTTCGCTTGTTCTGTGTTTAATGGAGATAAGGTTTCAGGGTGGCAAGGTTCAAAGGTTGCAGGGGAGTTAAGTTTGGGTGTTTCTGAGCCGCTTGGTTGCCTTTCGCTTACCAATTGCAAAATGGCTTCCTTTCCATAATTTACAAACAAACTGTTTACGTCTTCACCATCGGGTACTTCGACTACGCTCAGTAACCCGTTTGGTAAAAGCTCTTTTAATTCCTCAGCGTATTTGCTTGCCCCATCACGACCAGCTGTATCGCCATCAAAAAAGAAAATAATTTCCTGCTTCTCGACTCCGCTCGAAGCCCATTCCTTTATGGCTGCTTTGTGTTCTGTTGTTAAGCCGTTGGATCCGTAAGCTGATAGGATTGTAAATTGATTTAGTTCTTCGATTTGCAACAAACTTGCAGCATCAACAATAGCCTCGGTAATTATTAAGGTTTCTGTTTCTTGTGGTGGGTAAGCTGGGTAAAGTCCTTTTCTGTTTTCGCTATAAAAATGCGTGCCATATTCCAGTTTATGCCCTGCGCTTTCTTCAACTCGCCGACCATACATGCTTACTATGTTGCCACTTTTGTCTTTTAGTGGAAAAACAACACATTGTTTGAGCTTCTTCCAAGCAATGCCACTATTGTAGCCTATTTCTAAATCTTGGGATAAGCCACGGCTTTTAAGGTATTCCAAAGCTTTAGGGCTGCGCGGGAGGCTTTCTTTTTGCTTGCTAAAAAGCTTTGCAAAATCCACCTCCTTTACGCTGCCCCGCTTTGCTGCAATCCCCATTGCATCTGTATTGTTTGTTTCTTTAGTTCCTATTAACTCCGTTGCCTTTTTCAAAGCTTGGTGTTTGCTGCAATTCTCTTTGTCTTGTATAAATTGTATTTGGTCTCCAGTTTTGCCACAGCCAAAGCAGTTGTATGTATTGGTATCCAGGTATATTTTACAGCTTGGCTTTTCATCTTTATGAAAAGGACATTTTATGTGACTGTTCTTATCAATTTTAATTCCGTAATGTGCCAAAACAGTTGTTATTGGCAAGTTCTTTTTAATGTCGGGGATTTGCATTTGAAAAATATTTTAATTTTTTTTGTTTAAAACTATCAGATACAAAACTATCTTATAATTTTCAAAACACCAAAAACTATCCGCTTTATTTATATCCTATAATTATGTAATTTCGCAACATTCAAGAACTTTAGTTTATTTAAGTATCTCGTAGTTATGGAAGTAGGTAAAATTATAGCTGATTTAAGAAAATCTAAAAACCTGTCGCAAGGTGATTTAGCCAAGCAAACTGGTATTTCGCAAGTTATGGTAGGCAAATACGAGCGTGGTGATGCCATTCCATCTATTGAAGTAGCCAAAAGGATTGCAGATGCTCTGGAAGTTTCACTTGATTACCTTGTAGGCGAAGGCATGAACAGCAAGTTTGATAAAAACACGCTTAAGCGCATCGAAGAAATTGAACTATTGGACGACGATAAAAAAAGAACCCTGTTTGATGTGATTGATACTTTCATTAGAGAATCAAGAGGCAGAAAAGCTTTTGCATTGTAATATACCCATCAAAAAATCTGGTGGCAGCGGTTGCATTAACTTATTCCATACTCTTTATTAATTCCAAATTGGCTTTATCTGCCTCAGTTAGTTTACTATTTACATCTTTAGTTCTTGATTTTCGCATTTCAGGAGCATTATAAAATGCAAACAGGTTAAAATATGCCTGATAAAATTCCGAGGTAAAATCATAATTGTATTTGGCAAATATAAGGTTTCGAATTATACCGAATTCATATTCTCCAAAGCCCTTTAAATCTTCTTTGGTTAAAATCCTGTTATGATATGCATTATAAAGCAATAATTCAAGACTCACATTCAAGTCATAAGGTACAAAAACCACATCCTTATTATCAAGGACTACTGATAAATAATAGAAGTCTATCTGATCTTGCTTGTAATTTACGCCCGCTACTTTTGGAAAGTTATAATCCTTATTTAAATTACCATTATAACCGTCAAACCTGATTTGATGTTTTGATAACGTTTTACTTATGGGATTGAGTTGGTCATCTAAAAGCCATTCCCCGTTTTTGTTACTATCATTGCTATTTACAATATATGCCAAACAATAGGTGCTTTCTCGATTACTCAAAACTATACCAAACTTAACACCAGGAACTCCTTCGCCTTTACTAATCCAATCAATCCTTTTGTATTCTTTATTGGCAAGATTGTATATGTAAACCTCATAATCCCAACAACTAATATTACATGTCGCTTTTATCAAGGCATATTCAATATCACAAAGTTTGTAATAAGACGCAAGAGATTCATAATCCCCTCCAAGCGTTACCTCTTTATTTACAAACTCTTTAACATCCATTTCTTCCACATATTCACTAAAAGAAGAATTAACCAAAAATATTTTATCATCAACTCTAGTAGTTATAAAGTTTCTATGATAATTCAAATTCTGCATATCACCACTTTTAACTTCCAACCTTTCCTCTGGTATGTACCCATATATTTCATCTTGCTTCCCATGATAAAAACAAATTTCTTTACCAATCAAAAATGGATAAGAAGAGAATCGAATCCCCGTAGAATCAATAGGCTCCCCATTAAAAAAGATATAGCTAGTTTTGTTGTCCGCTTTTTTCCTTCTTAAGGCTTTGTCAACTTTCTTTTGTAATATGGTATCACCATTAATCACAGAACAGAATTCAATATCAGATTCTGCTACACTAAGCATACAATCAGATCTAGTTTGAGCATTAGACGCTAAAGTTATTAATGCCAAAATCCCTACAACAAATTTTTTCATAATCAATCAAGTTTTAAATAACCCATATAAATGTGTGCAGATACTTTTTCTCTTTCAACACCATAATTAGCACTCCAAGCATCCTTAAAAATCAAGCGCCTAGTTTTATCAAATCCTCCAGCTTGGACAAGGTATCCTTCTAAAAATTCAAATTCTCCACCTGTAGGAAAGCATGTTGCTATATGGCCTGGACTACTGCTCCAATAATTAACCGTCCCATCCGAATTATAGTTTACCCCTGACGAATGGTAGGATGTGAAATACACCACATAACCGACATTAGTATATTCCCACGCTTCCTCAAACGTGACTTTTTTAAACTGTTTGCTGTTACTCACATAATCATGTATTTGGCTTGCCCTATAACCAGAAGATTGCCAAGGAATATGATTAAATAGCAAATTCTGCGAAATATAATTTGCAAACTGATTACACCAAGTAGGCTGATAACCCCATATCTGTTTATATTTATAAATTGATAATTGCTCACCTTTTTGAGTTGTTGAACTTATCATATTCAATCGGCAATAATTTTCACCTTCTTCAAAATCTCTTGTTCCTGAAGATTCATTTTCTGAATGCTCTGAAAGTTTAGCATGATAATCTCCCTCTTCGCTAACACTTTCTAAATCACCATTTACATTCCACGGCCAACCTGAGACTAATACGTCTCCATGATATCCCCATTCCTCAATTTTGAGAATTTGATCATCAACTCTACCATTATAATTCGTATAACTGCTAAGTTTATGAATGTAATCATAATCTCTTTCTGCTCCTAAATCTTCATGATCAGGCCAAATGAAATGATATGGTTCAAAATCATAACAATTGTAAACACTATTACTATAGCCCTTATGAAACTCTGGGTAGCTGCTAATATTGGTTATATCAACCACTTCTTTCTTTAATCCAACATCCCCCTCATCATCTACATTCCATATCGGTGTCATTGCCTTTGCTAAATATTTCGTTCCATTTCCTATTATGGTAGTAAAATCACCACTCAAATTCTCATTAACAAACTCAACCACCAGGGGAAATAAATGTTCTAGTTCTAATTGATCTGAAACGTACAGCTTATTAAAGTCATATTGACTCTTACCTTTATTTTTAATAAATAGAAATAATATACCACTCTTGTTTTTAACCGTTTCCTGCCATTTTTCAATGTATCCTTCCGGTGTAAGTTCATGTTCAGCTTTAAGTTTTAGCTGTCCAATAACTCCCCGGTCAAAAAAAGTCACCCTGATAATAAGGTTTTTATCAGTAATATGACCATTGCTATTTAATGCCGCTTGCAACTCTGATGTTTTAACGGCAGATTTTATCTTGTTTATCGTTTCAGTATTGGCCTTTATATCTGCTGTGTTGTTGTAAACTACCTGTACATCAATCTGCTGGGCATTTATTAAAGTGCAAGTAAGAAATATTGCTGCTATGGTAATATATAATTTCATGGCTCTATTCATTATTTAACCTCCCTGCTAATTTCTCAAAGGTGGTATTGGCAATTTGTTCTTTATACAGCGTTCCCAGTTTTTCCTTTGTGTCTAATGGGTTAATGGTTTCTAGGCTTTCAATCACAGAATTAAAAAACTCTTGTTTGCTGGATTCTTGGGAATAAATGGAAGCGATTTCTACTGCAAGGTCATCAAAGTTTTCCAGTTCTTTAATAAGTAAATCCAAAGTATACATCCTTGCCAAAACCCTATCCAGTTCTGTTAAAAGTTCACTTGGTGGCGAATCGTAATATTTGCTTAAATCTTGTGTAATGTATTTTGATATTGTCTTTAATGAAATTTCATCTAGATTTTCAATTTGAATTTCAGACACCACTAAAGCAAGGCTATCAAATTCTTCTCGTATATTCTTAATGTTAGAAAGAACACTGTCAATTACATAGTTAGGTGATACATTAACTTTTCCAATAAAGTATGTAAGTGTTGAATCTGCTCCAAGTAATACATTTTCAGTAACATCAATTTGGATCTTTTCTTTCTCCCCAAATAATTCACTATTAGTAGTTAAAGCTATTTCTGTTACTTCTTTTTGGTTATTATAACTCCAATTTACCTTAACATCTTCTAATATATTATCATTTGTTTGTTTTGCCTTTAATGTGATTTTTTCGTTTAAATCAGGTAAAAAGTAAATTGTTTTGTTATGCACCAGACCACTATCATTATAAAATACCAATGAAAGATTTGAGTTTAAAATTGCCATCTCCGCCTCGCTCTCATCCTGACTCCAAGCAAACAGCATATTCTGCGGATCATGAATTAAGTCCCATTGGTAATGCCATAGTTCACTACCACCAGCATAATCCATCAGGTTTTGAGTTTTGCCTTCGGCAGCTATATTCAGTTTGCTGCTAAAGGTGTGGTAGAGGTTAAAGGTACCGTGGCCTAATTCGTGGGCAATGGTGGTATTGTTGGGTAGGCCGTAAATAAATCCACAGTTGTATTTTAGGGGCATATAACCTGCTATGTTGGCATCTTTGTCAACTACTTCGCTTATAAAAAACAGGTAGCAAGCATCGTCTTCAAGGCCGCCTTCTATAGATTCATCATAAGCATTAATAAGGGTTTTTTGGTCGGCATTATAAGGCGAGGTTACGCCACTGCCTCCATGGCTCATTTTTTCGCCTTCGAAGGCAATATTAGTTAGGGCATTACCTGCAACAACCTCCCATTGTACTACACTTTGTTTGTAAATGGTATTAAGGTCGGTGCTTAGGCTAGTGGCATTTGGTAAAGTTGCCCCGTTAACCGAAACCATAACCAGTTTAGTGGTTTGTTCCGCATAGCTTACCACATTAAGTTTCCCGATCACCTGGTCGGGATCGGTTAGGGTATCAATAGCATATAAGCTTTTTTGTTGCTCGTTGCTGCCACCAATAAAGGTAATTTTGCTTCCCTGCAAAGCTGCCTTAATACCCATTTCGTCTTTAAACAAGGTATTATTGTTATTGCCGCTTACGCTCACGGCATCGGGTTTAAAGCTGGCAACACTTTTATAGGCGGGTCGGTAAGTTCCTTTTAAAACAGGATATTGATCTTGTATGTTGCTTTTTATATCGACATAAGCATCAAAACCATAATTTTGATTGACTTCGGCACTAAACACCACACTTGGGGTCTCGCTGGTCTTTTCTTCAAGCTCTTCATTATAATCTTCTACATCGCTTCGCTTACCGCCTTCGGTGGCCACATATTCTTTGGCGCCCATTACGTCGCCTTTTTTGGTCACCACATATTCATTTCCTTCTTTATCTTGAATTACCACTTTTTCAAGATCATCGTCTTTACCGATATTATGTTCTGTAACGGTGCCATCTTCATTTACCTCAACCGCAATTACCTCACCCTCTTCGTTTACATAAACGGTTTCAATTTCACCGTCGTATTCAATGGTATCGTTAGGTAAATCATCAAATAATATATCCAGATTATCAGCAATGTCATCAATAACCTCATCTACATCAATTAAAAAGGTGGGGTCGTTTATGCTTTCCAGAGTAAGGTTTACAATTACATTTTCGGTATTTACCTGAAGACTTGAAAAATTACAAGGTATTTTTAAAGCCCAAATTTCGGCCCAGAAATAACATATTCCTTCGTAGGTTCCACCACTATTGGAAGTAATTTCTTTAATAATTAAACGCGTAGTACCCTGTTTGTTGTGTATGGTATCGCCGTCGATAAGATCGGTGCGAATCTCGAAATTTTCGATATCAAGATCCGACATATTGTCATCGCAACCACAATTCGGACAGCTAGCGGTATCGTAAGCAGGTTCGGGCAACGAAATTTCAAGGTGTTGCCAATGGCTAAAGTCACTTACCGAAGTGGGATCGGAGTTACACACCGATTGCACCCGCATTTCATACACCGATCCATATTCCAATCCAAAAAAGCTGGCGCTATTTTCAAAGGTTTCGCTTTGCTTTAACCAACCTGTTTTCGGATTTTTCATTTCCACATTGTACGAGGTATGGTTGGGCATACCATCCCAAGTAAATTTACCACCGCGACCAGTGACCTGACTTTGTAAGCTGTTAACCGAATCGCACGATGCTTTATAAGTAAAGGTACGCACTTCACTTTGCCCTTTTTGTTCGAAAGGCACCAAACCGGCAGCATCGCTGGCTGTTACCCGCCATGCATAGCGCATGCCCGGTTCCATGATCATGGTGCTGGTATAAAAGGTATAGGCTGTATTGAATACGGTTTCTTCAAAAAACACCGGAATGGTTGCTACCACCAAATTAGGGTTTATGTTATCAATGCGCATTTCCCATAACTGCAAGGTGTATTGTATGCTACCCACTGCTGCAGGACTACCGGCATTACTCGACAACCAGGAAAAGGTTATAGGCATACCTACATTATCACCAATATAATCTTCGTTTAAGGGGAATTTTAATGTTGGCGGTTTACCTACCACTATCCATGCACTAAGGGTACCTGTATTGGAAACCAGCCTGTGGGTATAATAATGTATTACCGATATGCTAAAGCGGTAAAACCCCTCGGGCAACTGTCCCGCCCTACGGTAGGCATCTTTTGAATATCCTTGAAAGGTGAGGTTATTAATATTGAAATAGTCAGCTAAATCGCTACCGTACAATACATTTGTTGCACCGCCATCTAAATAAATAGGGGTGGTTACTATGCTTGGCTGATTCTCGATGCTTATGCCCACCGATTCTATTTTAAGCTGTAATTTTACGGGTAGCCTCGAAATGTCCAGATCGTTGGTATGCAAATACACCATAAGCTTTTGCGAGCCCAAGGCACTAAAATCGCTTAAATTAAGGGTGTAAGGTGGTGTAAGTATGGGTGAGCACGATATCGGCACATTGTTTTGAGCCATAAGTGGTTTTGCCAACCCTAGCGCAGCAAATAAAATAATTAGGTAAGTGAATATTTTTTTTATCATGTTGCGCCTACTTTAAAATTATTTTTGATTGTTTACGCTCGTTGCTTGCTGTTATTACCAGCACATACATGCCCGATTGTTGATTACCAATATTATAGGGCACTTCGTAATAATCAAAGCCACTTTGTTCTTGTATATCAATCACTTTCCCATAATCTACACTGTAAACGGTTAGCTGAATATCGGCCTGCTCGCGCAGGGTAATGGTTGCCTTAAACTCGCCATCGGTTGGGTTCGGCCCTACCACCAGACTTTGAATCAAAGGATTGTAACCCATATATTCGAAGGTGTCGGAAGTATCGCTCATTTCAACAATTTCAACTGTTTTGGTTTGTGTAGATATACATCCTCCCGAATAAGCCGTTAAACCAATATTATACATCCCGATTAGGTAATTCTTTAATCTAAGCAGGTAAGCCGGATCTTCTTCTTCGGAATACGCAATAAAAGCATCCTGATCGTAAACCCATTCCATACTATCCAATGGCAGGTTCGATAGCTCCATAACATGCAGGGTATCGCCCATGCTGGCTTGCGATGTCATTAAGAAATCGGCCTTCAGCGCACTGTTACCTATGGTAAGTATAAAATCATCCGACCCCATACATCCCTTATCGTTGGTTACTACCAGATTGTAGGTACCCTCATCTTCAAGATGTGCAAAACGTTCATCGGAAAAGAAGGTAGTATCGAGGCGCCATTCATGGCCATAAAAGTCAAATCCATCAAGCGTATACACTGTATTCGGACATACTTCAATATCATCGCCCAAATCAATAATAATGGAATCGGGTTCTGTAATTTCGTAGCTCAATTCAATGCTACAGCCGTTAGTGTCAGAAATAACCACACTATATTCACCCTTCGCAAGATTTTTTGCAACAAGACTGGTGTCGCCATGTGACCACAATGCCGTATAATTTTCAGCACCACCTGTTGCACGAACATTTAAGTACCCACTGGTATCATTATAACAAACAGCATTTGACGAATCAATTAATTCAGCCGTTAATGGGTTGGGCTGGGTAATATCAAAATAACGCATACTTCTACACCCATTTGAATCGATGACCGTAGCATAATGTGTTCCTGCAAAGTATCTATCGGTAAACAATCCTTTATCGCCATTACTCCATATAATGCGGTAAGGCGAAAATGGTGTTGCTGGCACTACACTATCTATGGCAGCTGCTCCAGTAGGATCGTCGGAACAAAGCACTTCGGTGGTTGATATTTGTTGGATTCGAGGACCCGAGGAACGATTGATTTGCTCGTTGTACTTAAATTGGCAGTTGTTTTTGTCGTATACTTCTAGAAAATATTGGGCTTCTTGCTTTAGACTATCGATATAATTATCAGAACCCATCACATCTCTATATACATTTGTCCATTCATGACTGTAAGGTTTTGTTCCTCCCTTCATTTCAAAATAAATAGAACCGTTATCATGGGCGCAGGTGGTATGTATTACATTTAAAGAATCAAAAGCCAGCGAATCGGGTTCGGTCATATGCACGGTCAATGTATCTTCCCCGATACAATTATGCGCATCGGAAAATTCATAGGTATACAAACCTGCTCTTACCTGATATATTTTGGTATCCCAAATCCATTTTAGTGAATCGAGCGGACGATAATAATACGGTTCGGTACCTCCGGAAACATTAAAAGTAATTTGCCCGTTGTAATCGCCGGCGCACAATAAGCTGTCAATTTTGGTGACCTTGGAACGCAATAATTCCGGTTCCGTCATCTCGGCACCCTCTTCGAAAATACAATTGTTGGAATCGCTTAAAACATAGTCGTAATATCCTGCAACCAAACTGTCAGCATCAAAAGTTGTACTGCCGTCGGACCACGTAATGGCATAGCATCCCACTCCGCCTTGCGCATAAATTTCCATGGAACCGTCATCGTATCCGTTACAGCTCGGCTCGGCATAAGCACTCAACCTACCCATAAGCGGATCGGGTGAAGCAATGGTAAAATAGCGTTTGGAACTGCAACCGTTCGTATCGCTGACCACCACATAATGATTGCCCTCGAAAAAGCGATCGGATGCCTCTCCCGTATCGTTGTTTGACCAGGTATAACTTACTGGAGCCGGAGGATAGGCAGTAACCATTCTGGCAATTTCTGCATTCCCCGTGGTATCGCCCCAGCAAAGCACGGCTTTTGTGTCAATTTCAAGCACCTTTGGCGGTGTTGAATAGTCAATTTGTTCTACCGTGCTCAAAATGCAGTCGTTGCTATCCGTTACTCTTATTCGGTATTGCGCCAGCTGTTCTAAGCCGTCAACAAAAGGCAGGGTGTCCACTAAGGTGTTTTGCATGTCGGTCCAGCGGTAGCGGTATGGTTTAACACCCCCTTGAACCGTTACGGCAATGCTGCCATTATTCTCGGCGCAAGTGGTATGCGTAATGTCCATACTGTCGAACTGTAAGGAATCGGGCGCGGTAACCGCCATCACAAGGGTATCGTCACTGATGCACTCATTGGCATCGGCAAAATGATAGGTATAGCTTCCTTCATCCAAATTATCGGCTGATGCACCCTGTATCCAATAGTTATGTTCCGTTCGTTTATACTTATAAGGGCGCGTACCGCCGTTTATGTTAAAATCAATTTCCCCGTTACGATCGCCTTTGCATTTCAAATGCTCTATATGAGCCACTTCACTAATAAGTGCGTTAGGTTCGCTAATAATAAGGGTATCGGTATAAACGCAGGAGTTTGAATCGCTCAGTGAATATGCATAAGTTCCTGCATATAAATCGTTTAGGGTGCTTGTACTGTCGCCTATTGCCCATGCAAAACGATACGAGCCTACTCCGCCTTTGGGTTTTAGCTGAATAAATCCGCTTGGCGTATTGTAGCATTCGGCATTGTTGAAACCTGTAAGCAAGGCATGCAATGAATCGGGTTGCGCCACATTGAACCATCGTTTCGACTCACAGTTATTGGTATCCTTAATAATAACATAATGATCGCCGTAAGTGTATCGTGATGTAAATTGCCCCGTGTCGGCATTTGACCATTCAAAACTATAGGGCGCCGGAGGCGATGCGGGTGTAAAGCCGGCCACCTTCGCCGTACCCGTACTATCGCCAAAGCATAGCACCGGAGTAATGAATAGGGAATCGACACTTGGGGGAGTGGAACGGTTCACTACCTGATTGTGTTTTACCAAACAATTGTTATAGTCGAAAGCCACAAAATAATACTGTCCTAATTGTACCAGACTGTCAATTTCACTTTCAGTGCCCACAACAATTCCCGAGTTATCGGTCCATTGGTAGCGGTAAGGCTCGGTACCGCCGCTTACTTGCATTTGCATGGCTGCATTATCGGTTCCGCATCTAGCCTGGGTAAAATCAATGGTGCTTAAGTACATGGAATCGGGTTGCAGCATTTCAGGTGTAAGGGTATCTATACCTGTACAACTGTTACTATCGGAAAACTCGAAGATATAAGTACCTGCTGCCAGATTGTAAACAATGGTATCGGTGTTCCACAGTGTATTTACCGTTTGCCTGAATTTGTAGGGCTGTGTACCGCCGCTAAGGCCAAAATGAAAACTACCGTTGCTTTCGCCGTAGCAGTTCACGCTATCGATAAAATCAACCGCTGCACGCAGATACTCGGGTTCGCTAATATACACTGGAACCGATTCCACGGCACCGCGCTTATCGACCACGTAAAAGAGGTAAGGTCGCGATTCCAGATCGAAAATATAGGGACTGTTGGCATAGTTATCGGCCGTATCGACCTTAAACTGATAGTTGCCCCAACCCCCTTGTGCAGTAAGCTGCACGTAACCGTCGGTAGAATCTTTGCAACGCGCATCGAACTTGCTAAAGCTTATAAGTAAGCGTGGCGGATTTTCGAGGGTATAACTGGCAAACAAGCTGTGACCGTTTTCGTCGGTTATGGTTAAATGATAAGAGCCCGGCGGAATGCTATCCAAAAGCGTAGTGTACTCTGAATTTTTCGGGTTTAAACTATCGTTGAGTGCCGGGTTGCTTGTGCATTCCCAAAGGAAAATATTGTTTCCGGCACCTCCGGCGCAGCCCACCTCAATGCTACCGCTTGCTTCGTTGTGTTTAATAACGTCGACTATTCTTTCACCCGTTATTTCGAAACGCTCGTAGCGTTTAATTTCAAATTCGGCAAAGGCCACCCTGTCGGTGGTATCGGTAACAATAACAATGTAGGAACCTGCCGCAAGCCTATCAATGCGTAAGGTATCCGATAAAGGATTGTACATGTCGGGGTAATCTTCGAGATAGTACTCCACATCGGCATTTGTTTCGTGTTTTAAAATAACATGCGTAGCCGTATCAATGGGTAATACGAATTCTGCCGAACCATCGGCCGCTTCAAAACCACTTTCGTGCCTTAAACGACTTACCTGCATGGGGTGATCGTACATGTGGGGTAAATAGGCCGAGCGGGCCAGGCCGCAACCCAAATCGGAATGTGCCTCGAACACATATAAACCGGGCGTAACGGCATTTAATTCGGTGCTTGTACTTATAGCACTTAGCGTATCGCTTGAAGCATACCAGGCATAAGTATTGTTTACTCCACCGCTTATTTGCGCTTCCAGTGCTCCGTTGCCCGGAAGGGTATCTACTGTGGCATAGGATTTAATATCAATGCTTGTTATAAGTAGTCGACTATCGCCGTTTAAGGTAGTTTCGACATTATAACGGCACAAATTGGAATCGAATACCGAAGCTTTATACAAACCTTCGCCTAAATGTTTGGCCTCGTAAACATAGGGCGACCATACGTTAAAGGTGTCTTTTTCAATATAACTTAAACGGTAGGGCGCTGTTCCGCCGCTCATGGTGTAATTGATTTGTCCGTCGTTGCCGCATTCGGGGTTTTTCACCAAAGAACGGGTTACCAACAGGGAATCTTTGGGCTCGTAAATAAGCACACTATCGGTAAACGTGGCTCCCAAGCTGTCTATTACCGTAACCATGTAGTTTCCGGCAAGCAAATCGGCAAAACTTGTTACTGATGAATAGCTTTCACGCTCAGCCCCAACAAATTCGTATTTTCCCCAACCGCCAATGCCTTTTACCGTAAAGTTACCCACATTCGATTTGCATAAGGCTCCGTTTAGGGTATCAACAATAAAGCTTAAAGGCAAATAGGGTTCGTGAATTACAATGCTGTCTATCTGATGCGTGCATTTATGGTAATCGTTTACCCGAAGTGTATATTTAGCGGCTACAAAAGCACTCCATTCTTTATTTTTTATGCCTTTTATGGGATTCAAGCTTGCATATAGGCTATCGGAAGTAAAGGTGCTTACCGTTTGCACACCCATGTTGCCACCTGAGGTGCTAAACTCAATAATTCCGCTGTTTTCGCCTTTGGCTATTACGTCTTGCTTATCTTCAAGTTGAATAAGCAGGGTATCGGGTTGTTTAACCTCAATGGAAATAGGTGCTGATGTACATGCGCTGTCATCTTTTACCACAAAAGTATATTTGCCATGGGCAAAATCGTTACGGCGGAAAGACGTATCGTTAAAAAAGCCTTTGTTAGGTAAAGAATCATCTACATCATTTGCATACCAAACGACTCTGTTGCTATCGGTAACAAAAATGCTGTCATAAGGTATTTTAAAGGTATTGTGCCAACCATAATTACCGTGCAGCTGCACCGAACCGTTTACTTCGCCGTAGCAGTGAACGGAATCGAACCATATATTTTCGGGTTTAATTTCCGGATTGGTATAAGCAAATATAGGTAGAGAGTCTATATGCGTTTGTTGCCAACAATTATTGGCATCGGTTACCGATACCTGATAAGTAAAACTAGGTGGTAGGTAATCAAAAAATGCAAGATTGTTATTAAGCGGCGCATTTGCCGGAAGTGAGTCGAATAAGATGGTATCTTTTGATTGAAGAAGGTAGGCATGTTGGCCTACACCACCACCCGTGGCCATTTCAATTCTACCGGTATTGGTTTTCGCACAGGTTTCATCGCACAGGGTCGGATTAAAGGTGAGCGAATCGTTTGAGCTCACGGTTATGGGAAAAATGTAGTTTTGGCACTGTTCTTTGTCAACAATTTGAATAGTATGCTTACCTACGGGTAGATTTGCAAATAAAGTATCGGTTTGCGAACGTGAATAATCGGCACTATCGTTTAACCAAATATTATAGATATAAGAAGGATAAGCGTTATTAACAGCAGAATCATAGCCATGCGCGGTTGTTTTTATTTTTATGGTACCGTTAACATGTTCACCGGTATCGTTTATATGGCAATCCACCAAAGTAGTTTCATAGGTGATGCGTATACTGTCATTGGGGCCGTCGACAAAACCGGTATCGGTTGCCGTGCAACCCAAATAATCCACAATATTTAAGGCATATGTGCCTTTTGCTAAGTCGCCAAATATTTTATCGCTGTGGTTCGGAACCGTATCCATACCATTCCATGTTACTGAAGGCATATAAGCCGTATCGTTTCCACCATGATAAAAATATTTTATTGCACCATCATTGGTTCCGTAGCATGTTACGTCTTTAATGGAATCGATGCGAATGTAAAGCGAGTCGGGTTGTAAAACACTATCAAGAATTACATTTGAAACACAATTATTAATATCCTTAACGTAGATATCGTAATCATCGTAGCTTAATCCTTCAAATAATATATTGGTATCCGGCAAATTTCTAATACTTCTCATTATTTGAATATCTGCTTTGTGTGCTAATAAGAATATTGAGTCATACCCAAAAGAAGCACCTCCGCCGGTATTTTGACCTTTTATCATTTGTGTTACAAGTAAGGTTCCATTGGCTTGCCCGTAGCAATCTACGGAATCCATTTTAATATCATTCGGATATATTATTGGGTCCTGGTAGGGGAGAATTTCCAAATAATTCATACTTGTTGTATCGGCACAGCCTTTATCATCAACCACCGTTAACTGATAATCGGAAACAGGTGGCAAGTTCATATAGGCCGTATCGATTTCAGAATGATTCGGTGACAAATTTTCATACGAAGCTAGGTTGCTATTCAAAAAATAGGAGTGATTGTTATTAAAACCACCTTTTGATGTAAAGGTAATTACACCATTTGAATCACCTTGACATATTTCATGGTATGGGGTTCCCGAAATTGTTAACTCGGCGTGTGCTTTTATAGTATCTTCAAAGAAATAATTACAACCAAGCCTATCGGTAACTTGAATAATATATCTCCCTACAGTCTTATCGATAAATTTAGAATTGGTAATGGGGTTATTGTCAGTAAAGTCTGCGGTATTATTTCGTTTAATTGCAAATTTGTAATCTGGATAACCATTGCCACTATTGGGGTCGTAACCCTCTCGAACATCGGTTAAATAAATAGTTCCATTACGATGATCACCGGAATCCTTACGTGTAGCCGGATGACAATCAACAAATGTGGTATGAATACTTGCTCTAACGGAATCAGACGGGCCATCGATTAAGAAAGGTCCAAAATCGGCGAAGCATTTTTTATGATCTGTATATGTAAGGGTATAGTTTCCTTTTGGCAAAGTCGTAAATTGACCGGAACGTTCATCGATATCAGTTCTTTTACCCGTTATCTCGCCAACTACTCCTTCTTTAAATAATTTAGCATATACTCCTTTACTGTCATTTCCTCCATCAATCGTGAAACTAATATTGCCGTCATCTGTTCCGAAACATTTGACATCTTTCGTAGCAGTTGTATCTACTACTAAAGGAGCCGGATCATCGACCGTGACACCTAAAATTCCCGTTGGACAACCATAAATGTCTTCTGCATAGACCCTGTAATAATTCGAATCCAGGATTTCAGTGTAACTATATCCGCTTTCAAAATTACCGGTATAATCATCCTTGATTTTTGCTTTCGGATCCGTATCCGAATCCTTATCATCATATTCCAAATATAATGTTGCCAGATTTACCGGAATACCCCCATATGTCCCCTTGGTAATTGAAGGTACAACTATACTTCCGTCATCATCACCGTTACAACTGGCATTGGTGGGTGTTAATGTATCTTGAGCTAAGAAGCTTGGGTTAATATACTCTACTATCGTCGGCATGTCAATTTTATCTTTACTGTAACAAAACCCATCACTAACTGTCATTTTATAGCTCGAAGAAGGTGGTAAATTTTGAAAATAAGTATTTCCAATTTCAATTATTGGATCATCTTCAAATGAAATTGTAGCATCCGAATTACTGAGTACATATGAATGAGATCCCATACCTCCGCTTGAAGTAATATGATTATATTTACCGCTATTTGTGCCAGCACATTTTTGATGTTCTGTATCTTGATTAATTGTGAACGGATCGTTTGAATCAACAATAACGGGAAATTCATATTCATCGCATTTTTTTAATTTATCCTGAATTTTAACTATATAATCACCTTCTTCAAATGGCTTATCAGATGTCCATGTTTCGTAGTCTTTTCCAAGTTTATCTTCTTTAACTAAGTACGTATAAAGACCACCATATCCGCCAGATACAGGATCAGTACTTGGATTTCCAGTGATTCCAATTGTTCCATTTCTATGTCCGTTTTCAAATATATGTGTTGTTTGCGCATCGCAATCAACAAGTCTGGTATTTGTTACTAAAGCTTTTAATTCAGTTGGGGCTTCAATATCTTCAACATCAGATTCTTTAATGCAGCCTCTTCCATCCTCAACCTGCAGTTTGTAATTCCCTTTATCTAATTGTCCGCTTATATAATTATTCGCTTTATAAACAGAACTAGCATTTTCTTTCAATATAGTTTTTGTATAAGTTCCAGATCCTCCAGTAACATTCCATGTTATTTCCCCATCATTTGTACCATAGCATACAACGTCTTTTGTTTGGGTTTTATCTGTCTCGGGTTTAAGCTCGGTTGGTTCATCAAAATACACATCATCTGAAACCGGGCAGTTATATTTATCTTTAATGGTGACTGTATATGTTTTGTTTCCATTTCTCTTATCATATTTTTTCTCTTTCGAATAGGCATCATAACTTGGTGTATAACCTTTTATCACAGCTGAAACATAACTAATAGTTCCACTTGAATTATTATTTGGTCCACCTAAAGTAATATCTGTATCTCTCACCCAAATATATCCATCATCTTTGTCATGGCAGGTTACTGCTTTAACATTGCCACTGCTAATTGAAATTGATGGAGAAGTATAGGTATACACTTTTTGAGATGTCGCTGAAACTACGCATCCATTGCCATCTTTTGCATAAACAGCATACGTATATCCTTGACTGGTAGGTGTTAAACCAGTAAAAACACCTGTACCGTCATCATAATCTCCATTTATTTTATAGGTAAAACTCCCTTTTCCACCAGAAGCACTAGCAGTCAATTTATTCTTACATAAGCTATAAGAAACTTGTGGTACACCAAATGTAATCGCTTTTGCATCTTTAATAACGTAATTTCCTTCCTCGTTTGATTCGCAACCATTTTCATCTTTTACATAAGCTCTATACGATCCAGGTGGTAAGCTTAATACCTTTGAATTATTGTCAGGCTTTGAGGAAATGTGTAAGGTGTAATCTTTATTTCCTGTGGTATAGGTTAAAGCTCCGTTTGTATTTCCGCTAACCCCCCCAGGCAAACAAAATTGATCTGTAGGCGCAATTTCACGAGGATCAAGAACAGGATCCGTATGTGCATCAACAGTAACATTACTCTCATATTTTGCCGAACAACCATTATCATCATAAATATAAACTTCATAAGAACCTGGATTCAATCCACCAACAGGATTTGTAGTACTATTCGCATAGTCATTATAGGGGCTACTAGCCACATACCTGTTTACATTACCATCGCCTTCGTCATATGAAATGGTTATTTCTCCATCTCCATCTCCAGCGCAAGTTTCACCTTCTGGTGACACACCCGTAATAGAAGGATTGGTATAAAAAGTACTTTCTGTTGTAATTTCAGGTTCCATACCACATGGTGTAGGACAACCATCACATTCTACTGTTATTTCGTACAACGTACCTGATGTTAGACCGGATAACGATTTTGTTTGATTACTGCTTGTAATATTCCATGTTCTATTCTTTGTTTCTCCAACTCCGCCTGGATCTTCAACTGTAATATCATATTCTCCGGTATATTGGAATTTAAAATTTATTTTGGCTGTCCTACCATTACAAACTTTTTCTTTTGTAACAGTAACGCCAGTTAAAGGCCCATTAATTGTTGGTCCATCGGTATACTCTGTAGTTACCGTTTCGTAATCCCCATCTGATTCAGGTATCATTCGCTCTGCAACTGCCCTTAATTTTAATTTTTCATTAGGTCTATATCCAGCACTAATGAGGTTGGCAGCAGTAAAAGATCTAGGAATATCTACCCAGCTACCATATTTATTGTATAGTTTAAAATCAAGGACATAATCGTTTTCATTTAAATACGAAGTACTACTAATATAACAACTGTTTAGCTTATCAATGCATTCTTGTACAAAATTACCAACCATGTATTTAGTTATCTCTTTAATATTGACTGGAGCATCAACGAATACATCTACATTACCACCGTAATAATTTCCGTTACTTTCAACTAGTACATCAAAGCTATATTTGACTTTATTTACATTAAAATTAACAGTTGAAACTTCAGTCCATGTATAAGGACCGGTTTTCACAGAGAGCTTCATAGTAATGGGTAAAATAGATGTATTTGTTTTCGTATAGCTCATTTCATTATAATCATCTCTCATGAAGTCGTAGCATACGTCATCATCATTCGCGGAGGAACCAGTATGTTCAAATACATGCGTATTATAAGCATAAAAAACACTAAGCTTAAAATCCATATCAGCATTAACATTGGTACCTATATAATAGTTAATATTTATTTGGGCTATAACATTAGATGTCCAAAAAACACAAAGGAATAACAAAACTAGTTTGCTATTTACTTTGCATAATATCCTACTTATTTGAATCCTTTTTAACATACCTAAATATTTTTACTAATCAAGTGGATTATACATTGTTTCAAAAAGTTCTGAAGAATATGTATTCTTCCCAGGTAATTTGTATTTTACAACAATTTCGTAATCTCCTTTTTTTACTTTTGGATACTCATTAAGCGTTAAGGTTTGTTGTTCTACCGCGCTAACCGATTTACCATTTGCTTTCTTATTCGCTGCATAAGTTCTTATCTTTGCCAGATCTTTTGAAGCCCAATATGGTATAGAATAAGTAAAGTTTCCTGTACTGGCATTGAAATTTGAACCACCTACTTTAATTTCATCATCTGTTAATAGCTTCAAAGTATTTGCATTTCTTATTTCGACACCACCCACAGGCGGATAACCCAATTTATCCAATGTTGAGCCTCTTGAAATATTATTTTTATCGACTTCTTCATACATTTTCTTATAAATGCAGCTTTTGTACCAATTATTATCCGTTAAATCTGCCTCAAGTATTAAAATAGGATTCGTTTCGTCAAACTCAAACTTATCAAAACCTTCAGCTACATATACATTAGTTTTTATATCATGAATGTTTACTGAAACATATGACCTAGCACCATTACTTCTCGGATTTATCTTATCAAGTTTGGCTTCCAATGAATTATAGTCACTTACCCTAAAATCCACTCCATAAATCTCCTTAACCTCCAAAACCTCTTTGTTGCCTTCAGCTTCTTGAGTGGTTATGGTCATGTCAGTACCACCTACACTGGCTGTACTTTCTGTGCTTTTAATATTGCTGTTAATGGCACCAGCTGCTTCAATGGGTTTATTAATTAGAGCTAAGTTGTAAATAGTATTGTTTATATAGGGTATGCTGCTCATGTCAAACTCTACTTCCAAACGTATTTCGCTACCTGCACTTCCGGTTTTATGCGTAAAGCTCACATCTTTTAGTACATTGCCATTTTGGGTAACACGCACTACCTGAGTAAAACCCTCAGGTTTATCGGTGGTAAACAGGTAAGCATAGTTTTCTGTAACCATCACATAGCCTGTTTCATATTCATCGGGGTAAAAATTAAACTGGCGGTCGATAGGGTAACTATATTTTACATGCTGCGGTAAAATATAATCTGGCCTGTCGCCTGAAGTAAAGGTGTAGGTTTTCTCTTCAATTACCGGTGTACCATCTTCACTTTTTACATTTTCCCATTGGCCGTTTAATTTCCTTTGGAAGCCTACTTTGGCAATCATTTCAATTTGTTTTTGACTTTCAAAAGGTTCATCAGGGTCAAGCATATAAGTTTTTCCGTCATCGCTTAACTGGAATAATCCGGTAATTACCTGATTGTTGTCTTTATAACGAACCGTAAATTCTTCAATACTTACTTTGTAATTGGCATACAGGCCTTCGGCCTCTTCAATACGCATTTCAAAGTCGGCCGGTATATTTAATACCATTTGTGGTGTGGTAAACACGTTTATGTCTTTTTCACCATCACCGGGTGTGATTGAAGCAATTACATCTTCACCAAAGGGGCTGCCACCCAATATTATACATTGCTCACCAATTTCAAAATCGAAATCGCATTGGCCAGAGATCATTCCACCCATTACGCTATACTGCCCTCCTACAGAACCGCTAAAGTAAAACGGATTAGGCCCTGCACACGTTAATAGTGCTCCTGCTGAAATATCTAATATGGAGAACGTATGTGTTTTTCTGAAAATTTTTGCCCTCATTCCAATTTCTGCTTCCACATAAGCCCAGGCCTGGCCTTTGGCATACCAGCCATCCATACCTAAGGTACCTGAACTGCCTGCACAGTAGGCTTCTTTACCATAGTTTTTAAGTAAAAACTCACCTCCTAAACCCACATGCATACTGGCATAAAAAGGAAATAGTGTAGCATCAAAGCCTATTTCAAGTGATTGTCCAAAGGCAATACCTTTTCCTGAGCCTAAATCACCAAAATTGTTACGTTCCAGTTTTGCTTTTCGTTCTTCGCTTAAGTTTTTAAGTACTTTTTCTGGAGGTAAAGGCAATTCAGGAATTTTATCGCCAATCATGAAATAACTGGTTGCTTTTACAAGTCCTATAATATCAATGCCCAAACGATCACTCGGTGTTCCAATGTAGGTATACCAGCTATCCGGTGATACATAGGCCGAAGCCCAGCCCATTCTGCCATTGGGGCCAATACCTTTAATAAAACCGGCATCCAAATAGGTTGATAAATCGGCTGTAAATGTTTTGTTAGCTACATCGTATTTAAAATTCATTGATGCTGAAAGTATAGCACTAGCCTTGGTTTCGGGCTCTTTAAGATCGGATTTGGCAGTTAATTTAAGTTTGCCCGAAGTTTTTTCCATGGTTTTAACCTTTTCATTAATTTGATCGGCCATGTTACCCAGAGCTCCCGGTGCGGTCATGAAAGCACCATCGCCTCTTAGTTGCATAAAGTTAAGTCCGTTGTGTTCGTTAAACTGCATTTCGAAACTTACATTGGCATTAAATGCACTTTCGGTACCTACCAAACCGAATTTGGTTGCAGCCATAAATCCCATGCTTACTTTTTTGTCGGGTACATAGTTTATGCCCGATAGAGCTTTCCCGAAATCCGATTCTACCCCTAAGGTGGATTGCTGCATATGGCGATACATGCCACCACCAAAGCCGTAAAAAGAAAGTGGTCCGACTACGATACCTGCCGAAGGTTCCAGAGTCAAAAATACATCGGTTAAAAAGTAGCGGTAATTGTTCACTTTACCGAACACACCTATGGCTTCTAATTCAAATTTATCAACTACCGTCAGTCCAAGTTCGCCCCTAAAACCGGTGCCATACATTGCATCACCGTTTTTGAAAGCAACCGATCCTTCAATGATAAAAGCATTTGATTTAAAGTATATACTTGCTTCATCAATGTTAACTCGGCTGAATTTAAAGCTTTTATAATCTCCATATAGTTGCAAACCTGCATCGCCCTTAAACATTTCGCTAATTTTAATGCCTGCGTTAAATGTTAAACCGGCTCCGGTTTCGTTATCAAATGAGCCTATTTCGCTGATAGTGAGCTGGAAACCTGCTACTTCGGGCGATTTAATTTCACCGGTAACTCCAATGGCTCCAATTTCTACGTAAGGATCGACACGCGATATTTTCAACTGTTCAAAATTAACATCGGGTAAAGTGAATTTTTTAGTTTTATCGTCTTCATTTATGGGTGCATCAATAGAAATTTTTCCTGTGGCATTGATAGTTGGGTATATATCAGAATCCTTAATTAGTATTTCAAGGGTTGAAGTTTCAAGAAGTTCTAATTTAGCCCTAAATACAGGAAATTCATAAGAACCTTTTAAGCCTGCTACAAATTCATATTCATTTACACTGGGATGAAAAGTTGCACGATAGGGAGTAAGCGAATTTTTGCCAAAGGGCGGTATATTTAATTTACCGCCAAAGCCAAATCCTACAATGTTATTTTTCTCCATCTGGAGTAGAATATCTTCAATAGACATGGCCCACTGGTCTTTCTGTAAGAGATCG
The DNA here is from genome assembly GCA_027858735.1 of Salinivirgaceae bacterium. Classification (GTDB taxonomy): domain Bacteria; phylum Bacteroidota; class Bacteroidia; order Bacteroidales; family SZUA-534; genus GH45. Next base: position 13,879 of record JAQICC010000124.1, on the reverse strand, counting down.
CTGTGCAATACATTATTGGCTTCAACAAAAGCCGAGAAGCCATTGTTATCAATCAATACTTTATTAAGAGTTAACGTAATACGTTCATTGCTGGTAGCTCCTCCTTCTATAGGTTTTTTTAATGCCTTTGGTAAGGCTACCGATGCTTCGCTAATGGAAATGCCTCGCCACAGCTTTAATTCAGCATTATTATCGCCGCTAAAGTAATTTTCAGGGAATTGTATCGACGAAGGTGTGGTCAAATCATCCTGATCAATCACAGCACCCTTAAGGGTGAAAATCACGTCATCCAATCCTTTAAACATAAAGGAATTATCAATGGTAAATGATGCGGTAAACTGATCGAAACTGGCAAAAGAGGTTTCAAACTTCGTTGATATGGGTTTTTTTGTAGGAATACCATCATCATTTACAGCAATAATTTTATCCGATGTTAGTACCAATCCAAGTTTGGCATCAAAGGATTCAATACCTTCACAGCCAAAATTTACTTGTGTTTCATCCATTACAATTAAAGTAGCCTGATCCCCCATATCTCGTTTAATAGGAGCAATAAGCTTTAAATATCCGGTGGTTCCTAGTCCCTTTTGCCCTTCAATTTCAGCCATTCCTTCAAATGCTATTAGCTGCCCGTCTTCTTTAAACTTAAAAGCACAGCTTGCATAAATCTGAAATTTACTTATTTCGTTATTGTATTCAATTTTTTGAATGATTAATTCATACTCGCCTTGTTTAATCCCAACAGGTAATGTAATAGCTTGGTTGGTTAGAAGTTCCGAAATGGCATCAATATAAGCACCGGCCTGCTGAACCTGATCCATTAGGGCAAAAGCGGCATCAATTTTTGCCTGTTTTTGTTCATCGATTTGTAATAGCGCATCTAAATCAAGCACTTCGTCCTGAGCCGTAAGTTGTAGCCCTAGCCCCAAAACCATGCAAAATAAAAATATACCGAGTAGCCTTTGCTTCATACTTAATTATTTAAAACGTAGTGGTATTAATTTCGAAACCGGGATTTTCCTCAAACCACTTACGTGTTTGTTCTAATGCTTGGGGATAACTATTGGTAACAACAGTTCCTGAGGCATCGGTCACTAAAGGAAAATCAACAATAACAGGTGCTATTAGCTCCATAACACGATAACCACAAACCATTTTGGCCGACGATTCGGCATTAGGAGATGAACAGTTGCTTTCTTTTTCGTTAATTATTGCTATGCAGTAATCAATGGCAGGTTTTTGGCGGGTGTAAATCAAATCAGGTACCAGGTAAGCCACCACTTTGTCATCGGTTGTCAAGGTATGGGCATTTTTCATTACATCTCCAATTGTTTTTGGATCACCAAGTCGGGCCAATGCCAATTGTAGTTTCCATTTAAATTTTTGAGGCGTATTGTCGCTTAATAAAAGTTTATAAATGGGTTCCCTACCAATTTGTAAAAAAGCAGCAATAAGGTAAATGTCACTAAATTGAAGATATTTAGGTAAAATCAATAATTTTTTAATTTCATCTTTGGCCTTGCTATTAAAAGCTTCTATAGGAAATTGCTTTAAATAGTCCATGTTTTGGTTAATAATACTGCTGTTTTTATCGGAGCAAGCACTAACCATTTTATTTATGGCGGGCAACTGGTTTTTATCGGGTTCAATTATGGCCTTTTTATACGTTAAGTAATAGGCTTTACGCCTTACAGTTATTAGCGAATCTACATAAAATGGTTCCAGCTGCTTTATAAGTTTACGCAAGTTTGTTTCAGATAGTATTTTTTGCTCAGTACCAATACTGCTTTCACCCTTAACCCGATAAGTATTCATATAAGTACCCAAATCGGTTTGAGCGGTCGCTGTAAGCGAGCTAAGTATTACTAAAATTAGGTAGAAATATTTTTTCATTTATTGTATCCTTTTTTTTTGACTTGTTTATTGAGTGTTGTGCGTTGTATATTGAATATTTAAGCATTTAAAAAACATTCATCACTCAACATTAGGCAAATGCATTTAAAATATAAAAAAAAATTAGTCCACGAATTACACGAATTAACACTAATTCAAAATCAACCAAATTTGATTTAAACACTTTTTTCGTGTTAATTGGTGTAATTCGTGGAAAAAATAATCGTTTCATAAGCGAAAGTTTATAAATGCAGGTGCTCTGCGTTCAATATATAATATTCAAGTTTCATTTATTTACCATTTAAAATATAAAAACAAAAACTGTCCACTAATTACACGAATTAACACTAATTCAAAATCAATCAAAGTTGATTTAAACACCCTTTTCGTGTTAATTCGTGGAAAAAATATTCTTTTCATAAAAAAAGTTTATAAGTTCTCATCCAATTCATTATTATTCTATTTAAAAATTACCCTCAAATTCAAATTTTTTGTTCTCTCGTTTTAAGCTGCAATTAAACATATAGCTATAAGTAAAATTGCCTCCATATTGTGTTGTATTTCTTTTATTCCCTTTATTGTTTACCATGGTTAAGCCCAGATTAAAATTATGACGTTCCAACAAAATATATCCGCCCGATAAGCGCACATTTACAACCTTGGTTGAATTGCTGGCATTACTCAGCGTTGTTACGATGGAAGTATTAAACTTTTCGTAAAAAGCTTTCCGTACTGACATATTTACGGTAAATACTTTTACCTCCATTTGCGGCATTATATTGTAATTGTAATTTACTGTTGATGAAAAATTTAGCTTTTGTGGAATTAAAGAGTTTTGGTACGAAAGCATCCCATTATAAATCTGGTTTCCAATAAAACGAGTATCGTCGAACTGAATTTCAGATGCCTGTTGGTAGGTAAATCCGACATTTAAGTTTTGCCTAATTTTACTAGAGCTTTGCAAAACATAGTTGGCGTTTCCAAACGAAGTAAAATTGATTTGTGTAAAACTGAGGGTATCTAAATTTTGATACGGATTTGTTTGAGAAACTTCTTGGTAAATATCGCGAATATGAACATAGGTTTGAACATTGGTTACCGAGGTATTCAAGGATAGTTTTTTGCTTGCTGCAAAACTTCCGTTTATGGAGTAAATAAACCTGCGGCTGTTATTTGTTTTTTGCTCTTTTAAATTGTCGCGCTGAAACCCCACGTTCATTGAAAGATTAACTTTTGGAATTAGCGATGTAGAGAAATCAGCTGTAATATTTTCAAAGTCGTTATTAAAATAGTAAGCGCCAAGAGTTGCATAATTTGGTGATACGCGCTCATAAGTAGCTCCAACTTTACCAATTTTTGAGCTTTGTGCTACACTGGTTTTAAAGGCATCGTAAACCGATACATCGCCTCTTGAATCAAGTAAAAAAGTCGATTTCCCTTCCAAACTATCGGTTCTGGTAATATCATGATTCATGGCACTCATAGCATATTCAACCATAAGCGATAAATTATCAATAAGCTTTAGTCGCACCATACCTGTACCGGCTATATTATCCTTTGGCTTAATTAGCAAGCTATCATCGTTACTAATGCTAATGGAGTTTTTATAATCTTTGGCTTTAAAAACATTAAAGCTTACATCAAACATCTCATGGCCGTAATCTACTTTAAATCCTCCGCCCATTCTTTTAAAATAAGGTTCTGAACCCAATGTATCGGGCGACACTGCTTTATTAAGCTGCCCATACATTGCCGAAAATTTAAAGTTCGATTTTGGCGTAAGTTCCACACCACCTCCAAAAAACTCATGTCCCGATAAGCTGTATGGCGAAAAACTCATACTCGCGTACCCCATGTAAGTTTTAACCCATTTGTACGATGGAGCCATGGAAAAGCGATTAAATGGTTGGGGCAGGTTTTTGGTTACCTCGTCGTTGGTATAGGAAAAGGAAATGGGCAAATCAACCACGCCAAATAATTGATTATTTATATTACCTGATAGAAACATGGAATAAGGTTGCTGCGTAAATAAGCTATCGGTAGAGAAATTGCCGATGTGGCTCATGGTTATTCCTCCGTTAGCATTTATCCATGGTGATTTAGCAACTTGTTCGATATCTTGCGCAATCATTACCAGCGGCTTTGCTAAAAGTAGCAACAATAATAAGCCTATATGTTCACGCAATTCGGTCATATTACATTTTTGCAGTTACCGGTTTGCTTAACACCGAGTTCGAACCATCGATAAATATTGCTTTTATACAATATTCATATGTTTTTTCAGGTGCCAATTTATTATCGATATATTCGTTTGTTTCCGAGTAGCCCAATAGCTGCATCCCTCCATTGTTTATACTTCGGTAAACTATCACTTTTTTCACTTCCTTTTGCATTTCAATATTCCAGGTAAGCTTTACACGATCGGTCAATACGCGCCTTTTTAGCTTAATAATTTCTTCCTTATCGCTTGGCGTATTTATATATCCTGAATTTGAAGGTGCCGAAACCAGATCGCTATCATCTTTAGCTGATAAATAATACACATATTTGACTCCAGGTTTAACCGTTTTATCAACAAATGTTGATCGTATGCTATCTCCTTTACCCACGGTTGCAATATTCTCAAATACAGAGTCGTTTAATTCTTTTCGAAAAATCTGATGATTGACCACATCAATACTTGAACTGTTAACCCACAAAAGTTCTACATAATTCTTAGAATCGAAGGCAAGGTTTTTAATAACCGGAGGCACCGGTGGAATAATATCGGGGCGTTTTAAAGTAAGTATGGGTGAGAATTTCGATTGGTTATCGCGCACATCAACTGCTTTAATACAATAATAAATGTTTTTGTTTAAAACTTTCAAGCTCACGCTATCAATGAATGTGGTGTCTTTAATAACCGCCGAATGGATTAATGCAAATTCAAATTTGGGATTATTTGCTCGGTAAATTCTATAACCGTCAATATCTTCTTCTGTATTTGCTTTCCAATGAAAATGTGCGGCTCCAAGAGAATCGATTTCACCAACAAAACCAAGAGGAGGTTCTGGGGGAAAACTATCGATACGCTGAACAAATGTGATAAACGGAGTAACATTTTCTTCCTTTTGGTTATATACTGAAATAAGGTAATAATTAGTGATGCCGGGTACACTATCGATATATTCTCGTGCTGCAGGAATAAGTCCATTATAAACTAATTCCTTTTTTGATTTTGGTTTCGATGAGCGATAAATCTTAAATCCAGATATATACTCATTCATTTCTTGTGGATACATCCATTCTAATTTGATGTATTTATTTTCTAACACATCTTCTTTGAAAAACACCGGCGCGCTAGATAAAGGCAATTGTCCCTTACCAAAAACAGAATCGGATGGGGGACTCGTTTCGCCAAAGGGAGTAATGCCTCTTACTCTATAGTAAATAGTTTCTTTGTTATCTTTCAAGGTATCGGTAAGGTATTGATACTCGGGTGTTACATCTTTATCGGCAACCTGAACAGCATTATTTTCGCTAATGCGTTTGTAAGTTTTTCCATTATCAAACGATTTTTCAAGAAAGTAGGCATTGTAGTGATGGCTAAGATAAAGTATGTTCCAACTCAGTTGAACTTCTTTATCGCCCCATTCCGCATGTAAATCGAGCGGCTTGGGTAAGGGAGCATAATCACTAATGCCTGTAAATACACTTGCTGTATCAACAGCTAAAGTATCAGGTGCATTTACAAATACTTTATATAAATATTTTTCCTTTACTAATGCAGTTTTGTCTGCAAAATATAGTCCCGATAATTTTGCCACTTGTGGTGATTGATCGGCAGCATACAAGGCAAAACCAAAACGGTGTTCTTGTTCTTTATACTTTTTATAGGCAAAATGTGGATTTATGCCCGTGGGTACCTCACCGTAAACCGTAGAAAAAATACATTCGGCTGCAATGCTTACAAATTTGTCATCGCTATAGGGTTCCCACTCATTTAATGGTGCAGGCTTTATGGGTGTATTGGTTAAATCGACAACAGTAACCTCTTTAACAACTTTTTTACCGCGGACAATGGTATAGCGTTTTACTAAATAACCATATTTGTTGGCTAGTTGCCATGTATAGGGGTTTCTGGGAGCCCAGCGTAGCATTATAGAATCTTGACGAGGCGATGCTATAAGTTCGACACCGTCGGTTTGTCCGTTAGCTGTTGTTAAAAAGCATAACAGTACCATCAACACACAAAATTTAACCATTCAAAATATTTTATGGGTTAACTTTTAGTAAGACTCAACACCCTTGAGTTTTTAAAATCAAAGTTCCTATCCGTCCAATGTCTTTTGTAAAAATTTTAGCCCCGTGGTTTTCAGCAAATTAAATCAAAAATTAAGTTTTTACCAAAGGTATTATCATTATTTATGATTTGCATCACAAATAATCATGACAAATTTCTTATTTTATTCAATCATAACTTTTCTATAATATTCTTCATTAGATGTCTTTATTAATAATAAATAAGCTCCCTTTTCAAGTATACTCACATCCAGTTCAATAATCGGTAAATTATTCGAATTATAAGTTTTATGTATTACTATATCTCCATTCATGGATAACAATGTTAATTCTTGTACCTCATAATTTATATTTAACGCTTTTATTTTAAGCTGATTATTTGCAGGATTTGGGTAAATATTAAAAAGATCGTCTGATTTTTGAATTTGATTAATTCCAACTCCTTCAATTATATTGACAACCACTTTGAATATATTGCTTAAACCAAAACTATCGGTAACTTCAACAAAGAAACGATGAGGTCTATCGTTCTTAGTTATTTCTAATTTTGTAACTAATTTAAAGCCATCTATATTATAAAAATAACTATCTAAAGGTCCGTCTTTATAATTTATTGCTAAAGTATGTGTATCTAAAGTATCTTGATCATCAACTATAAATGTTCCAACTAAACTGCCTACTGGCAAGTTAGTCTTTATAGTATCTTTTAATAATGTTAAATCAATTGGGCATTCTGGTATATCGTTCACAAACACTTCAAAGGCTTGTTCAAAATAATTTTGCTCATTGTCTGTTGATTTCACAACTAACTTAGTCTCTTTTATCTGCTCATAATCAATATCCTTTGCCATTAATCTTGATCCATCTATATAAAAGTATTTATTGCTATCTACAATACTGTATTCAAATTGATCATTAAATGTTTTATCATCAGTTGAAAGTTTCCCTACCAAATTAACACCCTCATTTATTTCATCTACCTGGTTTTTTGATAAATTAATTCCGGTTGGCGAATGAGTAAATGGTATATCTATTTGTTTAATTAAGTATGGATATGGGTTTGTATTATCTTCAATACCTATGGCTTTTCCTAATCCAAAATATGCCTTATTCATATAAATAAATGATATACCCTGTGAACGAATTTTTCCTAAAACCAAATTATCACCCACATTAATAAGAGAATTGGATTGGGGATGATAGGTATAAATATTAGATGAATTACCATATGAAACAATGGCTTTGTTACCAACACAAATGGCTTTTGTCTTATAAAACGAAGCAATATTTGAGTTTTCAACTTGCTTGTTCGACCACAAATTACTATCGGGAAGGTATTCCCAAAGGTCGGTTAAAACACCTAATTTCGCATTAAAACCACCCGCCACATAACACTTATTGTAAACCGAAAAGGCAACCGTTCCTGCTCGTTCAACGGTATCCATTACCATAACACTATCCCAGCTATTACTGTCAGGAATATAGGCCCAAAAATCGTTAAAATATGTAGTATCGATACCATAATTTACTCCTGTTCCAACATAAGCTTTGTTGGTTTGAACAAACGATACCGCAGCCGAACGTGCTTTACCCGGATAATATGCTATTTGTGTCCAAGAATCTGTTATTGCATTGTACCTATAAAAATCTTTATAATTCTGATTTGTAGTGGCATCGTATCCAAGTCCAATATAAGCATTACCATTTAATACAAAAGAACTTGCATTAATTCTATGGCCACCAGGAAAATTGTTTTTTTGAACCCATAAATCAGCATTTGGATCGAACATCCAAACATCATTTAGTAATCCATCGTTGTTTTTTCCTAAAGCAACAAACACATTTGAATCTAAAACAAAACTTACGGCTCCTTCTCGTCCACCTCCATGAAATATATCAATTCCATTATGATCATTTGTAATGGTGTATGATAGTGAATCTAATGAATTATAGGGGTCATTCGTATATAAATATAATATTCCAGTTTCTGAAGTAAGTGTAGCTAAAGCAATTCTACTATCCAGGCGAATTGTTTTTATTTCATTTGGCTGAATAGTTCCCCTGTTCGTGGTCAATTGTGTATTATGTGCACTTGAACCTGTAATTTTTATATTATCAATAAGCACTCCATCAAAATTATTTTGAATATCAGAAGTTAATCTGAACCTTACTTTTAACAGATCATTATGTTCGACATACTCCGACAATTGAAAACTTAATGTTGCCCAATCTACTGTATTATTTACCTTTTCAAGTTCAATCCAATTCTCATTATTTACTTGTATTTCAGTAATTAAATAATCGCAACAATTTTCCAATTCGTGACTAATATCGTAGCTCAATACGCATTCAGCTTCATTTAAAATTAAAATACCATTTTTAAGCGTAATACTAGATTCATCGCTATTTAAATAATTACCTAACGGGCTATCAGTCAATACGGCACTGCCTGTTGAAACATTCCTTAGGGTATCCCAATTGCCAGATACTTCCCATTTTTGTATGCCTTTTTCAAAATCTTCAACAAAATCGACAGGTATATAATAATTTAAAGGTGTGGTACCCAAATTGGATAATTCATATTCAAAACTACGCTCTGTTCCACATAACTGCGTCTCTTTAATTGAACCTTTAACAATCTGTAAAATGGGGTAAGGATTACCAGTTCCTGATATTTGAATAAGGGTAGTATCAGCATATAAGCCTGAATGAACAACAGTTAAATAATCCGAATAAAATATCGAATCAGTTGGTTGAAATAGTACTTTAATAGTAGCTGTATCATCGGGTAAAACAAATTTAGAATATCCAGAATCGACCAAAAAAACTGAATTACCTGTAAATACATCGCTTATAAAAAGGGTATCACAACCAATGTTGTAAAAATCAAACGGTACATATTCCCTGGTCATTACATCAACATTACCAAATTCCACTTCACTTTGAACCTGATTTAACGAACCCATTTTGTCAATATTATAACTGAACCACAAAGTATCTAACATATTTAATGGATTATTTGTGGTTATAATTATACTTTCCTGGTACTTGTTGCGATACTGATAAGTACTATGAAAGATAACTTCAATGGTATCTGTTTCTCCAGGTGAAACCGTTCCCTGACTTTTACTAAGTAACAATTCTTCAGAACCAATACCGGTAACATTAATATCAGCAATATAAACGCCATCTGCAAAATTTGTAAAATCAGTTTTAAAACGAAAGCGTATTAATAATGAATCATTATCGGTAAGGTAATTAGAAAGCGGCAAATTAAAGTTTTGCCAAGCTTGCTTACCACTTAACTTTTGCAACTGCTGCCAGCTGCCATTATTCACTTTAATATCTGTGTATATAAAGTCACAACATTCTTCAATATCAAATTTTAACCAATAATTGAGATCACAACTGCTAGCATCGTTAATTTTCAAAGCTTGAGCAAGTTCAAAATGCTTTTCTTCATTACCCGTATAATCACCTAATTTACTATCCGTTATGCAATTCAAATTCAATGTGGAATCATAAACAATTTGCCAGTCGCCATTTAATTTCCAATTAGCAACTCCGTCGCTAAAATCATCCATAAAATTGGCCGGAAGCTGATATTGTAAAGTATCGTTTCCTTTGTTGGTTACATTAACAAAGGTACTTACACTTCTGCCACAATAAATAGTGGTATCAATGAAATATGTGTTTAAATACGCAGTAGCATAAGGTTTCCCCTTACCTGATACAAAAACTTTTGAAACTTTATTTGCTAAGCTATTATTGCCTATTGTAAGCACCCCCTCATAGTTTAATGAATCTTGCGGCTCAAATACAATATTAAAAAACCCCGTATCTCCTGGAGCAATGTCAAGTAACGTGGAACTAACTACACTAAATACATTCGAGTTGGAAACAAGGCTGTTTATTTTTAAAGTATCACACCCGAAGTTCTCATAAAAGCATGCAAGCGTATCAGTAATCAAAACAGTCGTCTGGTCAAATATTAAACTATCATACAACACGTTAATGGTACTGTATTTATTAATGTTATAATTGCAACTTATGATATCAACATTCTGAAATGGCTCATTAGAATTGATGCTGAAATTTGTTTTAATATTACTGATATTGAATTGATTAGCATCGAAGCTAAGTTCAATAACATCAGACTCACCTGGCAATAAAACTCCATTTGTTTTATTTATGGATACAATGCCCAGTCCGCTACCCATAATTTGAAAGTCATCAAGGCTTAAACCATCTTTATTTACTGCCCCATCGGTTGCTAAAAAAAATTTAAAATTTACCGAATCACCCGACGATACAATAGGTGCCAAGTCATATTTGTAATCCATCCAATTACTTATACCGGTAAACGTTGCTATTACCTGCCAGGGTTTTTGATTCACCTTAATGGCCAATTGAAGGCTGTCGCAACATGTTTCAATATCGTATTTAATTTTAAAAGATAAAGCACTTTGCTCAGCATCAAAAATAAAAAACTTGTTTTCTAAAGAAATTGAGTTTGTTGATGAACCACTATAATCCCCACTTGGGCTATCGCTTAATACCATGCTCTGAATTTCCTCGTCATAAATAGTTCCCCAATTTCCAGAAGATACCCAGTTTGCAAGTTCATTATTAAAAGTATCATTAAAATTACCTGGAATCATATATAAAAGGGTATCGGTTCCGGTATTTTTAATTGTTGTTTTGTTTATAACGATTTCATCACAAAATAATGTTGTGTCAATAACGTTTTGCGATATTGAAAAAATTGGATAATTGTTTCCTTTACCGCTTATATCAACCAAAATAGTATCATTATTCTCACTATCTAGTACCAAGTTAACCTTATCAAGGTACAGTAATGAATCGGTTGGATTGAAGACAACTTGCAATGCCAATGTGTCATTTGGTGCAACTTTTAAAGCCAAGATACTATCAACACTAAAATAGGAACTAGTAGTAAAACATTTTTTAATTAATAATGTATCACAACCAAAATTAGTAATGAATAATGGTAATGTATCGTGATTTAAAACATCAATAGTGTCAAAAACAATTTGCTGATTGATAATTTCGCAAGTACTAAAACGATTTAAATTATAAACCATTGAAATAGTATCATCTTGTTTTAATGGATCGTTGCTTTCTATTTTGAATTTAGTATCATACATGGCGCCTTCATATCCATTTGCATCAAAGTTTATTGTTATTTCATCACTATCGCCAGGATTTATTGCACCATTGGTTTTATTAAAGGTTAAGTACTCTGAGCCTGAACCAGTCAGTAGAAAATTATCGACTTTTATTCCAGGAAAATTATTGGAATTATCGGAACTAAAGCTAAAACGAATTGCTAATGAATCACCTTGACTTACATAGGTTGATAGATCAAAAACATAGGAAGCCCAATCCAAATATCCATTCCGGCTATCCAGAATCTGCCAGTTACTATCATTTATTTTAAACTCGGTGTTGAAAAAATCGCAACAGTTTTCCATTTCTGTTTTAAGCGAATAGCTCAACGCACAATTCTTAGGATCAAACACAAACATTTTGTTTTTTATCTCAATGTGCATGTCTGCATTTGGCTGGTAATTATCACCAGGACGCTCTGATAGAACATTTGAAGCTCTTTGTTCATCAAACTCTAAACCCCAACTGCCCGTAATTTTCCATTGTCCCAGATCGTTTTCAAAGTTATCAGCAATTTCACTTGGAATGTTATAGTACAAAACACCGGTTCCCTGATTCTGTATTGTAAAATTTGATTCAACAAAAGTGGTGCAATTTAAAACCTCTTCAATTTTTGATGCGTTCACAACAAAAGTTGGTGCATCCAACCCTTTGCCTATTAATACTACCGAATCGAAATTCTGTTTTCTATAATTACTTTCTATAGCTATATACGATTGATATTCAGCTACTGTATTTGGCTTAAATTCAATCATATAAACCTTCTGCTCGCTAGTATCTATGGTTAGCGTTTCAAAATTATGAACAATAAAATTATCGCTTAAGCTACTTATTTTGGACACTGTTATTGGATAAGCTTCGTTATTCGCAACTGCTATTTGTAGTAACCGTGATTCCCCTATCATTAAACTATCAAAGTATAAGGTATCAGGGTTTACCTGAAATAAAGGTACCTGCTCTTCGGTAACTTCATAAGCACCCATATCAACAATCGTATCTCTTTGCCCCTCAAAAACACGTACATTTCCCAAAATATCAAATTCCAATCCATAATGTTCCTCCGTTAAACTGCCCGCATCAATACATGGACTAATATTTTGAAGCTCATAGTTTTGTGAATACAAGTCTTTAAATTCTGGATTATCATCGATATTACCATTATTATTAAAACCAGAATTTTTAATATTGGAATACGAAATATAATTACCCTGATTCGAAAATTCGCGAAGGTTACCCGCTTTATTACTGATTAGTATACAGTTCTTTACAACAGGAGTATAACTATTTCTATTTATACCATAGCCTGTATTATTAACAATGGTATTATTAATTATTAAGGGATTGGCTGCATTACTAAGTTCAATTGCTGAAGCTACATTATTGGCTATAAGGTTACCTAACAAACTAGGCGATGAATTTCGAACATAAATAATTGCATTATTCCCGGTTGCCTTTCCATACTTAAATACAGTATTTTTAATAAGTGCTTTATCAAAATCGCGAAAAGCAAAAGCACCTCCTTGCTGGTCGAACCAATCTAATCCGTAAGCATTGCCATGAAAAAATTTACAATAGCTAAATCGTGAAGTGTCATTTGCCGTATCGGTATTGTCGAACCTAATTCCTTGCCAACCGCCAGAACTTGACGTTAGTACTGTATCTTTCGCACGAAATATGATGCGATTATTTTTTGCTGCCTCAGCAACTACCTTTCCTTGTACATTAAAACTATAATGGTCCTGAAATTCGACCACACAACCTGCTGAAATGGTTAAAATTACTCCATTTTCAATGGTAATATCACTGGTTACTTTAACGGTATCACTCCAAATTTCGTTAGCGCTTATATTTCCTCCCTTACTAACAAACTGTGATTTTAAAGAAAGGTGAGAAATTACTAGCAAAAACAAAAACACGTATTTACACCTTTTTATTTGGCTATAGAAAATATTTATTATGGGCATATCTCGTTAAATGTGGTTTATCAAAATTTTGCATTCCTAATTTGATTTGAATCACGACCCCTTTATGGCTTAAAAAATGTTGTTTCGAATATCTGGTAAAGTGACTCAAAGTAATTATGCAATTATTGTTGGCTTATGGTTAATAATACAATGCCGCAATTATAAGAAAATACATTGGAAAAACCATGGCAAAAAGAATCTATTAACTGATATTCAATTGTTTTACACGGCGTTAATTTTAAAAAAGATTAATGTCGGTGCTTAACCTCGCTGCTAAAGAACGAACTTTCCTAATATTCACAAATAGCATATTAATTGCCAAATAGTCATTGTTATTAAGTCATCGATCATTGGGCTTTAGAAATAAGGATTTGAAGTAAGTTTTAGGAAAAGACCGGAAAACTGCAAGAATAGCCTATGAATTATGAAAATTGGCAAAATATTATTTTGAGGTGCTGGTGATCAAGTTAAATATAAATACGACTATTTGAATTTATACTTTAAACCACAGCCTGCCCCGAACTTGATTCGGGGAATACACGAATTATTTT
>JAQICC010000109.1 GCA_027858735.1 Salinivirgaceae bacterium | reverse complement strand
TTAAATCGAGCGTCAAATTATTGGTGACTCCAATTTTTGCATCGATACCGGCATTTACATGTGTGTCACTCCCATCTAAAAAAGGATTGCCTTCTTCGGCTTCATAAGTCTCTAGTTTGGCTATCCCATAAGGAGTAATATCAAATATTTTTTGTGGCTTTATCGATTCCAATCCATTCATCTCGCCAAACATATGAACTAAACCAGGAGCATCTTTTGGAATATGCTGCCAAAAATCGAGCTCATTGTGTCGATAAGTTTGTCTAAAAACTTGTAATCCCCATACGCCATCTGATTCATTTTCAAAACGTAATTGGCTGAACGGAATTTTAATTTCGGCAATCCAGCCATCTTCAACCATTTTCACTTTAACCCACCAGTTGGCATTCCAAGAATCATCTTCATTTTCTCCATCTTCGGTGAGCATTTGATCAAATTTAACGCCACCTGCAGTAACCGCAAACATAAATGCTGTTCTCAAATCGTGATAACTATCAAAAGCTATTCCCATAAAGTCGCCATCAGGATTGTCTCGTCGAGTGAGCCGTTGGACAATACTATCGGGACTCGTATCAAAAGCCTTCATTCCGATATATAGGTTGTCCTTATCAAATAAAATTTTAAATTCTGTTCTTTGAGTTGTTGCTGCGGCATTATAGGGTTCAAATTGCGTAAAATCATTTAACCACTCGCCATTTTGCCATGCTTCATCATTAAGTTCTCCATCTATCGTGGGGGCAATTTCAATTTCGGTTGCTTTATAATTTTTCTTGACCAATTCTTGGCTAAATGCGAAACTGCTTAATAAAAACCCGATTATCACTAAAAAACAATATCTCTTGTTCATTACTATTTACCTTTGGTTTGTGGATGTATTTACTTTGTAGACTAGATTAATTCGATTTCGTTACAGTAAATTCAATTTTTTTGTAAAAAAGTTTGAACTAATTTTTCTGATGAACCTATTACTTAAAAATTATTAAATTCATACAAAATTGCTATATACAGTCTCACTATCAATAAAAAACCTTTATTTTCGCATAAACATTTGTAACTAATCAGTCTAATATAAAGATATATGCTGCTAATAAATAGATATTTAAAATTTTAAACGCAAAGAGCGCAATGAATTACGCAAAGATCGCTATGCTAATTATTATTGATATTCAGTACTTTGCGGTTCTTAGCGCATTCCGATAGCTATCGGAATCTTGGCGTTCTCAGCGGTAAAATTATTTTATTGATATACTGTATTTTATCTACACTGATTAGTTACAAACATTTAAATCTAATTTTATTTTGAAATTTTTATTTATACTTTTTCTGATTTTTATAATCGGCCCATATTTGATTCGCTGGCTAATGCCCTTCTTATTAAAAAGCTTTATGAAACGAGCTCAAAATAAGATGAATCAACAATATGAGCAGCAAGACCATCAATCCAAAAAAGAAGGCGAAATAAACGTTACTTCCGATCCGAAAACTAAATCATCAGGTGAAAAGGGTCAACTGGGCGATTATGTTGATTTTGAAGATATTAAAGACAATGATACCAAATAATAATCATTTTATATGAAGGATATGAATATACTGAAACAAGTACAACCCTACATAGCTGCTATCATAATTTTTAT
Organism: Salinivirgaceae bacterium; assembly: GCA_027858735.1. GTDB lineage: Bacteria > Bacteroidota > Bacteroidia > Bacteroidales > SZUA-534 > GH45. Next base: position 432 of record JAQICC010000109.1, on the reverse strand, counting down.
TGTATTAAGTTTTGCTTTCATGAACCCTGTTCTACAAGGTAAAAAATTGAAGCAAAATGATATTACCATATTCTTAGGAATGTCGAAAGAAATTGTTGATTTTCGAGAGAATACTGGAGATGAACCACTGTGGACAAATGGTATGTTTGGAGGGATGCCAGCCTATCAAATTTCAACCATTTACCCAAATAATTGGGTAAAGAAAATAGATAGATTTATCAAACTAGACCTTCCACGACCTGTGAATTATGTTTTCTTCTATTTTGCAGGCTTTTTTATTCTTTTGATAGTATTGGGCGTAAATCCCTGGCTAGCTATTGTTGGATCCTTGGGTTTTGCTTTTTCTAGCTACTTTTTTATTATTCTGGAAGCAGGTCACAATTCCAAAGCAAATGCAATAGCATATATGGCACCAGTTTTAGCTGGAATAAT
>JAQICC010000015.1 GCA_027858735.1 Salinivirgaceae bacterium | reverse complement strand
CTCAAAATGTGAAAACCAACAATTCCTAGGTCAGCCTGTCCCGTACCGGAGGTCGGGAGGGTTATACCTAAGTAAAGCGCCTCTTCACTTTGTTCGAATCGCTCAACTTAGGTAATACTTAATCAAAAACAACCTTGGCTTATGTTATGTAAATACAAGGCCAAGGTTAAAATATTATTATATTTGCGTACTATTTGTAGGGTAAATTTATGAAACAAAAACAGGTGGTCGGAAAGCTACTTTCAAAAATAAATAGTCCGGACGATTTAAAAAAACTCACTACCACTGAGCTTTTAACAGTTAGTGATGAATTGCGTCAGTTTATAATTGATGTCGTATGCGAGCACCCGGGTCATTTTGGTGCCAGCTTAGGTGTTGTGGAACTTTCTGTTGCTTTACATTATGTATTTAATACCCCCTACGATCAATTAGTTTGGGATGTAGGCCACCAAGCATATGGTCATAAAATACTAACCGGTCGCCGTGATAGATTTTATACAAATCGAAGATTAAACGGCATTACCGGATTTCCAAATAGATTTGAAAGCATTTATGATCCATTTGGAGTTGGTCATTCATCTACTTCCATATCGGCGGCCTTAGGTTTGGCTGTTGGTTCACAAAAAAAAGGGGAGAAAAACCGTCAAGTTGTAGCAATTATAGGCGATGGCTCACTTACTGGTGGTTTAGCTTTTGAGGGGCTTAATAACGCCGGAGTTCAAAAATCGAATCTATTGGTAATTGTGAACGATAACGACATGGCCATTGATGCCAATGTTGGAGCATTTAAAGAGTACATGGTTGATATTACTACATCGAAAGCATATAATCGCTTAAAAGACGATGTTTGGAATATTCTGGGAAAAATTAACCGCTTTGGACCAAATACACAAGCTTTGATTCAAAAAATTGATACCGGAATAAAATCAATTTTAATGAAGCAAAGTAACTTTTTTGAATCGATGAACTTTCGCTACTTTGGCCCTGTTGATGGTCATGATGTAGTTTATTTAACCAAAGTACTTGAAGATTTAAAAACGATACAAGGACCCAAAGTTCTTCATATAAAAACAGTAAAAGGCAAAGGTTTTAAACAAGCCGAGCTTGATCAAACTACATGGCATGCACCAGGACCATTTGATAAAAATACGGGTGAACTTATTAAAGGCGAATCGAAAAAACCCATACCACCAAAATTTCAAGATGTATTTGGTCACACCATTTTAGAATTAGCCAAACAAAACGAAAAAATTGTAGGAATAACACCTGCCATGCCAAGTGGCTGTAGCCTTAATATTATGATGGAGGCCATGCCTGAACGCACCTTTGATGTAGGTATTGCAGAACAACATGCTGTTACATTCTCAGCAGGTTTGGCAGCACAAGACTTACTACCGTTTTGTAACATTTATTCAAGTTTTATGCAACGCGCATACGATCAGGTTATTCACGATGTAGCCCTGCAAAATTTAAATGTGGTATTTTGCCTTGACAGAGGAGGTTTGGTAGGTGCAGATGGGCCAACACACCATGGAGCATACGACATAGCCTACATGCGTAGCATACCTAACATGACAGTTGCTGCTCCGATGGATGAAATTGAGCTACGAAATATGATGTATACTGCTCAATTAAAAAACAAAGGCCCATTCTCCATCAGATATCCACGAGGAAGAGGTGCCATAACCGAATGGAAACAAGCTTTTGAAGAAATTGAAATTGGAAAATCAAGAACAATTAGAGAAGGCAAAGATATTGCGATACTAACCATAGGTAATACAGGACTTTTTGTAAATGAAATTGCGGAACAATTAACAGATAAACAAATTGATTATGCTCATTACGACATGCGGTTTGTTAAACCAATTGACGAAAATCAGCTACATCATGTTTTTAAGAACTTCAAAACTGTTATAACTGTTGAAGATGGTACCATAGTAGGTGGATTTGGAAGTGCCGTATTGGAATTTATGTCGGAAAATGGATATTCTGCTCAAGTTAAACGCCTTGGAATACCTGATGCTTTTGTAGAACAAGGTACGCCTGAAGAACTGCATGCATTGTGCGGATTTGGAGCTGAAGGTATTTTAAATTCAGTATTAAATCTTATGCCAGCAAAGGACTCAGCAATAAAACAAATTAAAAAATCTGTTAACTCATAGATTTTTGCTTTTTTATTTCTTTTTCAAGTTGTTCGTTTAACTCTTTTTCACGAGTTTTATCAATAGCAACTACTATAACTTTTGAATTCAATCCTTCTTTTTCAATAACTAAATACGATTCTAACAATACCGCCTCTTTATTTCGTTGTTTAAACTTTTGCATTCGTTTACCCGAACCGCTGTTTATGAGTGCTTCCCAAAATTCACGAAATTCATCTTGACTTTCCTTATTTTGAGCTACAAAAGCATCGTAAAATTTACCTCTCATATTATCCATAGACGCTCCATAGGCAAGACTCATTGCAGGACTAATATCAATAATTCGTCCATTTAAATCTAGCTCAGCTGTCATAATAGAACCTTTAATGGCTTTTAAATAGGAGTTTAACTCATCCTGCCTTTTATTGGCTTCTTCCTGAGTGGCCTCCATCTCTTCAAGATTTTGACGCATCTCCTCTTCGTGTTGAGCTAATTCATCAGCTTGATATTGCGATTGTTGAAGCAGTTTTTCTGTTCTTAAATTCGTTTTAACACTAGCCACTACTGAGGCTATATTTTCGCACAACTTTTCAATAAAGTCAATCTGATGAGGTTCCCATTTATCGAACGAAAGTATTTCAATAACCCCAAGAGCATTCTCATTAATATTAATAGGAGTAATTAATAAATTAGTAGGCCTTTTTTCATCTTGCATTCCAGGAGAAAGCTTAACATACCTAATTGGTAATCCCTCCATATAAATAGTCCGATTTTCTAAGGTAACTCTCCCTAATAATTCATGACCATTTTGAAATGTTTTATCCAATTTAACTATCTTTCCGTAGGCCATTAATGCCTTCAAATCAAAGGTGTCTTTTTCCCTATGTTCATCCTCAATCTGCTTGTTTACATACATAGCTACCTGAGCAGCACCAACATAGTCTACAATGTTTTGAACAACATTATGCGTGAATTTATCCATATTATCGTTATGCTGGCGAATAACCTCGCCAAACTTTGCCAAACCATGGGTAACCCAATTTCGCTTTTCATCTTCACCCCTCTTAAGTTCCTCTGCTTGTTTTGCCGACTTTAAACTTTCTTGCATCGATATTAACGAAATACCAAGCGCATCGTTCTCACCCAAAAGCTTGTAATCAATATCTAAATATCCTTCCCCAATTTGTTGGGCAAATAACGCAGCTGAGTTTAATCCCTCAACAAGCATATTCATACCAATGGCCATATCATTTATTTCATCATTAAAAACAAACTTAACTTTCTTAACATTTCTGATATTTCCACGCGAAAGCTCTTGTAAAATACGTGTAGTTTTAACAATTGGATTTGAAATTGAAAGAGCAATACCCCAAATTACCAATGAAATTATCACCAAACCAACAAGACCAATAAAAACTGCAAAACTAAATGTTCGATTCGCCTTTTTATAAATGGTTTTAAGTGGTACCGACAAACAAAATGACCATTGCGAGTTTGCATTACCCACCTCAATTGGAATAATAGAAAACAGACTTTTCTCGTTCGATACAGGTTCTACTGCAATAAAATTTAACTTTAGCCCTTCCTTAACTGATTTACTTACATTAAAAAGCGCATCAATATCTGGTGCATAAGAATTAATTTTTTTATCAAAATAATCATTATATGGATGCGCTAAATAAACTCCACTATTTGTAGTAATATAAACCTTACCTTCACCCATTGGTCGCATTTTAGAGTAATATTGTTGCATATAAGTCATCGGAATATCCGCTCCAACAATCCCCAAAAAGGTATCGTCTTTCAAAATCGGAACAGCCATTCTTAATATTAAAACCTTATCTCCGCTTACTTTATACTCATAATAAAAGGGCTCACCTATGTAGGGCATACCACTACTTTTTACCAACTTATAAATATCACCCTCGGGGGTAACTGAAACATCAATATTTTCTGCGCTAAATTCTAAAACTTCATTGCTCGATTTTACAAAAAAACTTTGAAAAGGTACAGCTACGGCAGAGTCACTGCTCAATAAATCAGCTTGATTACCTAAAACAGTCTCAGGTTCCCAAACGGTATAAATAGCGGAATAGTTATGATTTTTTTCAATTAACTTATACAGCATTTCTGAAAACAAATCTCCTGCATTCTCATCAGGATATTCTCTGAAATTTGAAAACATATCGGATAAAACTGATATTGCTTCAATATAACTATTTAGCTTTATTTGCACCGTATTTGAAATCTCTATAGTTTTCGCCTCCATTATATGGTTGGCATTCTTATAACTATTTGAACGCAATTGAAAGGCTGCATAACTCAAAGCCGAAACATATACCACAATGGTTGTTCCTAATATAAAGAGCAGCATTTTCCCATTTATCCGAAGTTTAAGTTTCATTCGTTTAAATTTGTGTTAAGTTATTGATAATTAATCATCCCTGTTGTTATTACAGTTAAACCTCCTAAATAAACCCACAATGAGAGTTCATCAATAAATCGTTATAAATTAATTTATAATTAGCAATTATTATTTATATCCTGGCACCCTGAGCAATTGTTGCAATTCAGCAAACGCCAATAACCAATATTTTTTTATTACACTTATCATTTCTGGTACTTCTGCTAGGTTTTTATCTTCAACAAGAATTCTTTCCACATCACGTAATTGTTCATAAACATTCTTTAAACCCAAATAGCTCATCTTAGTTTTTAAACCATTAATACGCGATTTAAGTTTTTTATAATCTTTATTATTGGAAATTTCCTCAAGCTCAACAATCTGATTAGGAAGCGTATTGTAATATAATTTTATAATGTTATATATCTTTGCCGGATTCTTTTTATATACCATTTTCAAATAGGTAAGATCAATTACTTTTAACTTCTGATTGAGGTTAACAACAGGATTATCTGCTACCATATCGTCATCAATATCTTTTGTTTTTATAACCCCATCCTGAACTTGTTTTATTTTGCTTTCCGTTTTCTGCTGCTCTGTAACATCAATTCCTATACACAATACTTTCTGTACCAATCCATATTGATCTTTAATAGGAAGGAATTTTTCAAGTAGCCAATAGTCGTCCTTTCCTGCTTTTATATATCCTAAGGAGTCAGCTACTTGACCATTTGCAAGATTATTCCAAAATTCCTTATGCTGCGACTGCTCAGTTTCATTCATAAAAAGATCAGCTTTATGCTGCTTTCCTACAATCTGATTCTTTTTTACTCTGTATATTTTCAGGTAATTATCATTGGCATCAATTACCTTACCATTAGTATCATAAGTCAAAACCGGTAACAAGCGATTAATTCCTTCTATAACAGCAGCCAATTCAGTCTCCTGCTTTGAAGATTCCTCTTGCGAAGCATTCATTTCCTCCATGTTTTGACGCATCTCCTCTTCTTGCTGTTCGAGCTCTTCAGCTTGCTTTTTAGCCTTATCGAGTAATTCCTCCGTGCGGGCATTTGTTTTAACAGTTGAAACAGTTGAAGCAATAGTTTCAGCAATTCTTTCAACAAATTTAATTTGGTAGGGTAATATATCTTTAAGCGATTCTATTTCAAGTACCCCAACTAAAACTCTATTGCTTATTAGTGGTACCACCAATATTGCGCGTGGAATGGACTTTCCTAGTCCACTGCTAACAACATCATAATCTTCAGGAACATCATTAACAAAAATAGTCTCTCTTTCCAAAATGCACTGCCCTGCTAAACCATCTGTAGGTTGAATGAACTTTTTACTATATTTTTCTTTATTGAATCCTATAAATGATAATAGTTCGAATTCCGTATTGCCCAAATCGGTTTTTACATATAAACCTCCCATATGGGCATCAAGATACGTCGTAATGGTTTTTGTTATTTCATATGCAAGCTCCTCTAAATTTCGGTTATCAACTCGTAATACTCTGTTGAATATATTCATTCCATTTGAAGCCCACTCAAGCTGACGAGCTTGCTCTAACCTTGCATCCTCTTCATTTTTAGCTATCTGAAGACTGTTCCGCATTTCAATAACTGCGTGCCCTAAGGTATCATCAGCACTTAGCTCCTTAAACTCAAAATCGTAGTTTCCATCTCCCATTTTTTCAGCAAAATCGGTGACGCTGTTTAAACCATCAATTACCGTATTAAGAGATAAAGCCATTTCGCCTAATTCATCGGCAGATTTTACGGGAATTTTTTCAATATTATGAACATCTCCAGAAGCTAATTTAGTGAGTATATTTCGGGTTTTTCTAATTTGAAAAACAATGCTTAAACCAAAGCCTAATACTACTAAACCAATAATAACTAAACCACCCTTTATTGCATTCGACAAAACTTTATATATGCCGGTAAGTTCTGTTTCAATTTCAGTTAACGGTGCTACAATTAATATTGCCCATGACGATTCGGTATTTCCTAAGGTAAAAGGCTTTAATGAATAATATTTTTTCTCTACCCCCTGATCATCAACCATAACAAATCTGCCTGGTTTTCCTGCTGCAATTAGCTCTTTTATATTAAACCTATTAACCAATAAAGTATCAATAACCCGAATATTACTCCCTACAAAAGATTCTATAGGGTGAGCAATAACATCTCCATTACTGGCAAGGAGCATTACCTCAAAAGGAAGGTCGCTATTAATAGAATCTAATAGGGTTTGATATTTATTAAGTTTTAAATCAAACCCGGTTAAACCTGCAAATTGATTATTAATATTTAGAGGCACTAAAATACTCGCTTCAAGGTTTTTGCTTTTGCTTTTGTAAGGCAATGTAATTCCTTCTTTTGGCATCTGCTTTTTCTTATAATACAGCGCATCCGTATTGTCAGTTTCTAAATCAAGTGAATCCGATATTATATTTGCCCATCCAAATTCATCAACTAAAAAACTTCTTTTTACATACCCATTTGGCATCATCCAATTTTCATCAGTAAATTTTAATTCCCAGGCATCCCATACCGACGAATAATCAGCATTATTTTGAATTACCTTTTCAAGGTATTTATTGAATAAAACTCTTCTATGTGTATATGGTAATTCAGAATTACCCTCGACAATTTGCTTATAACTTCTAATTTTTTCAAAGTCAACTTCAATAAGAGTCTGTATTTCTGAAGCATATTTCTTTGCTTGATTATCGTCAGCCTCTTTCGCCTCGGTATAAGCAACCTTTTTAAAGTTTTGGTTTATGATGCGTAGTGTGCTAAAAAAAACAATAGCTGCCGCACTAACAATAAAAAGTAACATCCTTATACTTAGTATCAGCCTAAATTTCATCTGCTAAAAATTTTAAAATTAGTTGTGTTTAACTCTCTTATTCTAGAATTTATCATGCTAAAACAAACCTATTTCAAAGAAACATTAAACCAAAGTTATAAATATGCAGATTTTTTTTGGAAAAGCCTTAAAAATCAAAGGAAAAACCATCGTTAAAAATCATTATTCAAGTTAGTACAATTTAAAATAGAAACAGCCGGTTATAGCCGGCTGTTTAAATATATATGAGAAATTATACGCTAGAATTTTCTAAACCCAATAATTTCTCGTACTTCTTTAATTGTTTTTACTGCGCTTTCACGTGCTTTTTCAGCACCCATTTGTGCAACTTTTCCCAGATATTCGTCGTTTGCCTTTATATCGTTAATTTTTTCGCGAATAGGTGTGGTAAAATTAATAACATCTTCAGCCAATTGCTTTTTTAAATCGCCATAACGAATTTCACAACTGGCATATTTTTCCTGAAAAAACTGAAGGGTATCAGGTGTTGAAACCTGTTTCATTATTGTAAATAAATTCTGTATTGGTTCTGAAACCTCTTGATTCTGCTTCGTTGGACCACTATCAGTAACCGCACGCATAACTTTTTTCTTAATGCTGGCAGGTTCTTCAAATAAAAATATTCCATTCCCTTCCGATTTTCCCATTTTACCAGAACCATCTAGTCCAGGAATTTTCACCAATTCATCACCAAAATTAAATGGTTTCGGTTCAGGAAAATAATCAACATCATACATATGATTAAATCGTCGGGCAAATTTTCGAGCCATTTCAAGATTTTGCTCTTGATCTTTTCCTACCGGAACTTTCAATGCCTTATGAATAATAATATCGGCAGCCATTAACACTGGATAAGTAAGTAGCCCAGCATTAACATTTTCGGGTTGCGCCCGTATTTTATCTTTAAACGAAGTTGTGCGTTCAAGTTCGCCAATATACGCGTTCATATTTAACAATAAATAAAGTTCCGCAACTTCGGGAACATCACTCTGAATAAATAATGTACTGCTTTCAGGATCGAGTCCGGCAGCTAAATATTCTGCCAAAACCTGCCGTACACTACCATGCAAATCTCCCGGTGTAGGATGGGTAGTTAAGGAATGATAATCAGCTATAAAGAAATAGCAATTGTTTTCCTGCTGCATCTTTATAAAATTCTTAACTGCTCCAAAATAATTCCCCAAATGAAGATTTCCCGTTGGCCTAATTCCACTAACTACAGTTTCCATTTTTCCTTTTTATCAATTAATGGCTGCAAAGCTAAAAAAAATGCAATCATTTTTTACGTCATAGGCTTATGAAACTGATTAAATTTTATGCATCCGCTTTATTATGTTTCTTTTTTGCCACGATATCGTTTTTTTCTCAATATTTAACTATGCTTTCCGAAGCAAATTCAGAACAGGTTATGCGGCTCAAAAATGCTTCATCTGACAAAAATATTCCTTTAAATAAAATAGCTGCACCCATTTATTAAGATTATGAGTGCAGCCTACATTTGTTGAAGTTTAAATTTTAGATTTGCAGCCACTGAATTTAGAATACTTTGATTATTTATAGCTCAAAAAAACGCAGTTTCCATCATCAAAATTCAAAGGTTTTTATCAAATAACATACCTATCCTGATTAATTCATGCGTTTAGTTTAGTGCAGATACAACTTGCAATACCTGTCGACGTAGTTCCCTACTTCAAAGGGATTGCAAGGAAGTAGATGTGCTGAAATAAATGCACTTTAGTA
>JAQICC010000387.1 GCA_027858735.1 Salinivirgaceae bacterium | reverse complement strand
GTTATAATTTTATGGAATAAATTGAATGTTTGCAGAAAAAATATCTAAAACCCAAATTGAGCGATTCGCTATCGCAAATCTGCTCAATCGACTGAGGTCTTGTAAGGTTTTCATACTTTGCGTTTCCCCGAAATAATCGGGGCAGGCTACTCAAAATGTGAAAACCAACAATTCCTAGGTCAGCCTGTCCCGTACCGGAGGTAGGGAGGGTTGTACCTAAGTAAAGCGCCTCTTCACTTTGTTCGAATCGCTCAACTTAGGTAAAACATACTATTATGATAAAGTTAGATGATATCGATAGAAAAATATTAAAAATATTGCAAGAAAACGGGAGAATCACAACTAAGGTGTTGGCTAATGAAATTCATTTATCGAATACACCAGTTTATGAAAGGGTAAAGAAACTTGAAAGGTCAGGTGTCATTCGAAAGTACCGAGCTGAAATTGATCCTGATAAAATTGGAAAGGGAACCACCATATTTATAATGGTATCGCTAATTAATCATACCAAGGGAGTAGTGGAACAGTTTAAAATACAGCTGCTTTCTTTTCCCGAAGTTATGGAGTTTTACTATATTTCTGGAAATCATGATGCTATGATTAAAGTTATGGTAAACGATATGCATGAGTTTAAAGCATTTATTGAAGACAAGCTTTCCATTGTGGAAAATATCTATCAGTTTCATAGCATTTTTGCTATTTTGGGTGAGCAAAAAGGTGCTTTTGATATTTAATTAAATATCCCACAGTTTGCGTTTTTTAAAAATACTTTTTTTAATGAGGTGATTAGAAAACCGTCACACGTGCTTATAATTTGAAAGTGAAGGGGTTATTTGCGACGGAATTGTGGAAAATATGCAAATAACAACGCTATAATAAACGAGCGCTAAATGGACTTATAATCATAATGAAAATCAGGTTTTTATAGGGACTGATTTTTTTATTTGAACTAACTGAATTTAAGATAAATTGAAGCTGTGAATTGATTTTTACAATTGTACTGATTTTTTGAAGCATTTGTTTCACATTCTAATTAATATGTTTACTTTTGTTTCGATTTATTATGAATATACCTGCTCAAATAAAAAATAGTTATTCCTTTCAAACTGAAAAGAACAATAATTGTAGTGCTATCTATGCCACTACAACAAATACAACTATTACTATCACCCCTGTGGGGGTTTAAATTATAGTAATCAGGCCAGTGTATATTGTTATTTTCAATATTAATTTTTCCAATAAGTTTTTATTATGATAGTATTAAAGTTTGGGGGTTCATCAGTTGCTGATGCTCAACGAATAAAACAAATTTCAAATATAGTTAACGATTATAAACACCATAAAAATATTGTTATTGTGGTGTCAGCTCTACAGGGAATTACCAATTTGTTAGAGGAAAGTGGTATAAGTGCGCTAAATGGCGAATGTGGTTATGCAGGCACTTTAAAAAAAGTTGAAAACCGGCATTTTGATATGATTAATGAATTGATTGATTCTAAAAATCGTACCGAAATTGCAGCCAAAATTAAAATGCTTTGTAATGAAGCTGAAGAGATCTGTCAAGGCATTTCAATTCTGGGTGAATATAGCGATCGTTCAAAAGCAAAGCTGTTAAGTTTGGGAGAACGAATGTCATCAAGGGTTATTAGCGCAGCTTTTAATCAGTTGGGTCATGCTAATGAATGGGTTGATGCACAAGATTTAATGGTGACCGACAGTAGTTACCTCGCTGCAAGGATTGATCATGAACAATCAAGACGTAATATTGAAGAAGCATTTGCAAAAGTTAATGGAATTGCATTAGTACCTGGTTTTATTGCTAAAAGTAATAGGGGTGAAACAACAACTTTAGGGCGAGGAGGCTCTGACTATACAGCAGCACTACTTGCAAATTATTTAAAAGCGGAGCGTTTAGATATTTGGACTGATGTTAATGGAATGCTTACTGCATCGCCCGATATAGTGTCGTCGGCTTATACCATTTCTTCTATGAGCTACGAAGAGGCTATGGAACTTTCACATTTTGGTGCAAAAGTTATTTACCCACCAACTATACAGCCAGCGTTGGAGCAAAAAATCCCCATTCGTATTAAAAATACTTTCGATCCCAAACATGAGGGAACTTTAATTGGAGACCATGCAGCGCTTAATGGAAATAATGTTAAAGGATTTTCATCCATTAACGATATGGCCTTAATTACTATTGCAGGTAGTGGTATGGTTGGCGTGCCTGGTATTGCCATGCGGGCTTTTAAAGCATTAAGCGAAATAGCTGTTAATGTGTTGTTTATTACCCAATCATCGTCAGAACATACGATTTGTATTGGTGTTTATTCAAATGATGTGAGCAGCGCGTGCCATATACTTGATAGTGAATTTGAAACTGAAATTTTACGTAAAAAAGTAAATCCGGCATCGCACGAAGAGAACCTTGCTATTGTGGCCATGGTTGGCGATAAAATGAAGGAGAGCATTGGCTTGGCAGGCAAAGCATTTAAATTGTTAGGCGATAATGGTATAAACATACGTGCCATTGCACAAGGCGGAACAGAGCGTAATATTTCAATTGTAGTTTCTGAAAAAGATACCAAAAAAGCGTTGAATGTTTTGCACGATGGCTTCTTTCTTTCAAAATATCGCAAAATCCATTTATTTAATATTGGAATTGGAACAGTAGGCGGAAACTTAATGGAGCAACTCAATGAGCAAGCCGATTATTTGAAACAAGAATACTCCATTGAAGTAAAAATGGTTGGCTTAGCCAATTCAAAAAAGATGCTTTTTGATCCTAAAGGAATCGATCTGAATAATTGGAAGGATCAGCTTTTTGCCAGTGAAGAAACTATGGATGTGAATGCTTTTGTGACCAAGATTAAGGATTTGAACTTACGTAATAGCATTTTTATAGACAATACGGCCTCGGCCGATGTGTTAAAAGCGTACAAACAGGTAGCTGAATTGAATGTACCTATTGTGGCCTCCAATAAAATAATGGCCTCGTCGCCATTACCTGAGTTTAGCGAATTCAAAAACATTATAAAAAAGCACAAAACCAAGTTTTTGCACGAAACCAATGTTGCTGCAGGTTTGCCTGTGCTTAAAACCATTGACGATTTGGTTGCTTCAGGCGATAAAATTACCAAAATACAAGCAGTACTTTCAGGTAGTTTAAATTTTATATTTAATAATATTAGTGAAGAGCTTTCTTTTAGCGATGCGGTAATTCAGGCTCGAGAAAAAGGACTTACAGAGCCCGATCCGTCAATAGATTTAAGCGGCCTTGATGTTCGTAGGAAAATATTGATATTAGCCCGAACCTGCGGAAATCAGCTTGAGCTTGATGATGTGGTTAAAGACGATATTATTTCGGAAGAAGAATTAAAGTCGAGTAGTTTTGAAGAACTATTGAAAAACCTTGAAAAAAACAACGACAAAATTGAAGCTATCCGTAAGCAAGCAGCTGCTGAAAATAAAAAGCTACGCTATGTTGCCGAATTTAGCAATGGTAAAGCCGTAACTGGTTTACAGGCCGTTGATTCTACGCATCCGGCTTATAATTTAGACGGAATGGATAATATCATATTGCTTTATACACGCAGGTACCATGAGCAACCATTGGTTGTGAAGGGTGCAGGAGCGGGACCTGGTGTTACGGCCTCGGGTGTATTTGCTGATATTATGCGTTTGGCAAATAAATAGAAAATATCGCTGAAGCTCTAAGCTTGAAGCAAAAAAATAAAACATAAAATTTAATAAGCTACGAGCTGTCGGCTTGTAGCTAATAACTTAATAATGAATAAAATAAAGGCTTTTGCTCCAGCCAGTGTGGCCAATGTATCATGCGGATTCGATGTTTTGGGATTTGCCATGAGCGGAATTGGTGACGCCATTGAAATAGAAAAGAACGATTCGGGCGAAATAACCATCGAACCTATTATGGGGCCGGGAACGCTTTCAACCGATCCGAAAAAAAATGTTTGTGGAGTTATTGCCAGAGCTATGCTTTATAAAATTGAAAGCGGAGCAGGGGTGACTATTAAGCTGACCAAAGGCATTTTACCGGGAAGCGGATTGGGTTCAAGTGCAGCAAGTTCATCGGTTACGGCATTCGCCATAAACGAATTGTTCAATAAACCTTTTACGCAGTTAGAATTGGTTCAATTTGCCATGTTAGGCGAAGAGTTGGCCAGTGGCACGCAACATGCCGATAACGTTGCCCCGGCACTAATGGGCGGGTTTACTGCAATACGAAGCTATAATCCTCTTGATATTATAGAGTTACCTGTACCCAGTGAGTTGTTTAGTGTGGTTATTCATCCTAAAATTGAACTAAGAACAAAGCTTTCAAGGGATGTGCTGAAAAAGCAGGTTACACTAAAAAAAGCAATTAAGCAATGGGGAAATGTTGCGGGATTAATTTCAGGTTTATATACCGATAACTATGAGCTAATTGGCCGTTCATTAACCGATTATATTGTGGAACCTATTCGTTCCGTTTTAATTCCTGGTTTTGCTGAAATTACACAAAAAGCTAAAGAAAGTGGTGCACTCGGTTGTGGTATTTCGGGTTCAGGACCCTCCATTTTCTCCTTATGCCAAGGCGAGCAAAACGCAAATAAAGTAGCAAAAGAAATAGGAGCTGTGGCTAGTAAACTTGATTTGCCATTTGATATCCATATTTCGAAAATTTCCAGCACAGGAGCAATAATACTTGAATAATACTTAACAAAATCAAAATAAAAAGATCATGAATTTTTACAGTATAAAAGATAAAAACCATAAGGCATCGTTTACTCAAGCAATGGTAAATGGCTTAGCGCCTAATCAGGCACTTTATTTTCCGGAATATATTCCTGAATTTTCAAATGATTTTTATGAAAATATGGCCAACATGACGTTGCCTGAGGTTGCAAAGCATGTATTATGGCCCTATGTTGAAGGTAGTTTTACTGAAGCACAACTCGAGGAAATTGTTAATGATGTTTTTACCTTTGATATTCCTGTAGTTAAGGTCGAGGAAGGTATTTATGCTCTGGAGCTGTTTCATGGCCCAACACTGGCTTTTAAAGATGTTGGTGCACGATTTCTTGCTAAAAGCATGCAAATGCTTGAAAAGAGCGATAAAATTAGGGTGCTGGTAGCAACTTCGGGTGATACCGGTAGCGCCGTTGCCAATGGTTTTTTAGGAATTGAAGGCACTGAAGTATTCGTATTGTTCCCTAAAGGTAAAGTAAGTGAACTACAACAAAAGCAGTTTACAACCTTAGGGCAAAATATAAAGCCCATCTCCATTGAAGGAACCTTCGACGATTGTCAGCGTTTGGTTAAATCGGCATTTATTGATGAAACGATTAATAAAGACCTGAATTTAACTTCGGCAAACTCCATTAATGTAGCTCGTTGGATACCTCAATCGGTTTATTATTATTGGGCTTATGCGCAGTTAAGCAAACAGAATAAAGATATTACAGTAGCTGTTCCAAGTGGAAATCTTGGTAACCTTACTTCGGGTCTTTTAGCTAAAAAAACAGGATTACCCATTAAGTATTTCATTGCCAGTAGTAACAACAATAGAATTGTACCTGAATTCTTGAAATCGGGTGTGTATACTCCAAAGCCTTCTGTTTCAACCATTGCTAATGCTATGGATGTTGGCGACCCAAATAACTTTCCACGATTACAAGAAATTTACGGTGATGATTACGAGGCAATAAAAGCCGATATATCGGGTTTATCTTACGCCGATGAAGAAATAAGAGAAATAATGAGAACCTGTTATAAAGAAAATAAATACCTACTTGATCCGCATGGAGCAACAGGTTACGAAGCTTCAAAAAGGTGTTGTACTAAGCATGGTGACATTGTTGTATTTTTGGAAACAGCACATCCGGGTAAGTTTCAGGAAGAGGTGGAAAGGACAATTGGGGAAGCTATGGTTTTGCCTGAAAGATTGGAAGCATTTGTTAAAAGAGAAGCTTCTTTTGATGAGCTGTCGGCAGCCTATGATACATTTAGAACGTATCTATTGGAGCATAAATAAATAGATTGATTTATAGTATTTTTGTTTCATGCTTAAAGAATTTGAATCTTATATTGAACAACAAAAACTTTGTGATAAAACCGATAGAATTCTATTGGCAGTAAGTGGTGGTGCCGATTCTGTTGCCTTATTGCATCTTTTTCATAAGGCTAATTATTCTATTACTATTGCGCATTGTAATTTTAATTTGCGTGGTGCTGAATCGGATGGCGATGAGGAATTTGTTAAGCAGTTGGCCGAAAAATATAAGGTTGAGAGTTATTTTGTTTCATTTCAAACTAAAGAATTTGCCAAACAGAATAAGCTAAGTATTGAAATGGCTGCCCGTGATTTACGCTATGGATGGTTTTCTGAGCTATGCAAAACACACAGCTTTTCTAAAATAGCAACAGGTCATCACTTAAACGATTCCATTGAAACACTTTTTATAAACCTCACCCGTGGTACTGGCATTAATGGAATTACAGGCATTAAGCCAGTTAATAATGAGTTAATAAGACCCTTACTATTTTCAACTCGCGAAAAGATTGAAAACTACCTTAAATCTGAAAATCTGGTTTATAGAACCGATTCAAGCAATGCCTCCAACGAATTTGTTCGTAATATTATTCGCAATCAAATAATTCCGGCATTTAAAGAAATAAATCCTTCGTTTGAGGCCACCATGCAGCAGAATATTGAAAATTTTGGGCAAGCTGCAGCAATCTTCAATCAAGAAATAGCTGAAGTAAAAAAAAATATTTTGATTGAAGAAGGCTCTCAAATTAAGATTTCAATTCAAAAGCTGTTAGATTACCCCCAAGCTCAAACATTACTGTTTGAAACTCTTTCTATATATGGTTTTTCATTCGATTCAGTTTCTAAAATTTTGGAGTGTGTAAAGGGCGAATCAGGTAGAACATTCTTTTCTACCTCGCATCAACTATTGGTTGATCGCGATGTTATTATAATAGAGCAACTGTCTGATAATTCCAGCGAAATTTCAATCAATAACATTGATGACTTTAATAATTTGCCTATATCGTTAACTGCAAAGCAATACAATTTTGATGACTTTAAACTTATTAAAGACAACAGTATTGCTTGCCTTGATGCTGACAAGATTATCTATCCAATCAAGTTGAGGAAATGGAAAACGGGAGACTACTTCTATCCTCTGGGAATGAAGAGTAAGAAAAAAATAAGTGATTTTTTCATCGATCAAAAGATTGACCGTTTCACCAAAGAAAAAACATGGCTTTTAGAATCGACAAATGAAATTGTTTGGATAGTAGGTTTAAGGATTGATGATCGATATAAGGTTACTGAAAAAACAAAAAATGTAATACTGCTAAAATTAAACTAAAGCATTTTTTCAATTTCAGTTTTTATTTTATTAAAATCGTCATCTTTAAGACTTCCCATATGGCTAAATTTTATAATGCCTCTTTTATTGATAACAAAAAAAGATGGTATCGTAAAAAATGGATTGTACTTTTTAACCTGATTAATTCATGCGTTTAGTTTGATGTAGCTGTAAGGCGTCGGAATCCGCAGACATATCTTTATATTTCAAGGGTTTCGGAACGAAACAGATGCATTAAAATAAACGCACC
>JAQICC010000383.1 GCA_027858735.1 Salinivirgaceae bacterium | reverse complement strand
ACCGGAGGAGAAACAACACCAATTGCAAGCGCACTTTGTTTAGGTTCAACGCCGGTTTATGTAAGCGATGCATTTGGTTGTAAAGTCGTAAAAGAGGTTACTATCACAAATGAAGATGCATTAAAAACTACCATAAGTAGATTTAATGATATAAGTCAAGGTGATGATGCCTGCAATGGATCAGCAAAAGCAAATCCGACTGGTGGCGTAGAACCATACTTCTTTGCTTGGACAGCAGAGGGTAGCGGTGAAATAATAGGAACTAATGCAGAAATTAACAATAGATGTGAAGGTTGGTACTATGTAACTATTACCGATGCTTCACCAACACCAAGTTGTGAATTGCTTGACAGTGTTTACATCGAAGACGATCCGTTACGTTACGATACCTTGTTATTACAGCATGTATTATGCCACGGTGACAGTACTGGTCAGGTAACATTAGCAGCTAAAGGTGGTTTCCCTGGTGGTTACAATTACCAATGGGCCAATAAGAATTGGAGTTCTTACCCAGTTGCAGATTCAACTAGAGCAACTATTGAAAACTTAGTAGCAGGCAGGTATTATTTTACCATTACTGATAATAGTACAAGCGAAATTTTTGATTCTATTGATGTAACGCAGCCTGATATATTTATACCTCACTTTGCAATTACCGAAACAAATTGTTATGATTCATCAGGTGTAATTATGGCTATCGAAAATGGTTTAACAGGTGGAACACCTCCGTTCGCCTATGCTTGGGCAAACGATAATTGGTCGTCGTTCCCAGTGCCTGATAGTGTGGGTATAAGCATTTCGAATTTACATTTAGGTTTATACACCGTATTTATTTCTGATGGCAACGGATGTCAGGTAACAAGTACTACACTAGAGATGAAAGATAATTCTGATTTTAATATTAATCCAGCATCAGAAGCAGAAATAAGGTGTTATGGTTTGGCAGGAGGTATAGTATATGCTAATCCTTCTAATGAGTCAGAAATTGCGCCGATTGATTTTACCTGGGATGATGGACAAAAAACGGATACTATTTACAATTTGAAAGCAGATACTTATTATGTTACAGCAGTTGATGGTGAAGGTTGCATTAGAGAAAATGCAATTACCTTAACGCAACCTGACATAATTTCCTTTACGCTTAAAGATACAGTAATGAACGAATGTTATGATGATAGCGATGGACAAGTTACTGTTACAGAGGTTAAGGGAGGTAATTCTGGCGATGACTTGATTTGGACTTACACTTTAAAAGAAAATAGTGTAACAGTTCAAGAAGGATCTGATTCAGTATTCAATGAACTAAGCGTTGGTAAATACGAAATCCAAGTAGTTGATGGTAAGGGTTGTCCTAGTGAAACAGAACCATTTACTTTTTTATCATTTTTACCACAAGTTATTAAGAATAATTTTAACATTGTTAGTTTAGCTGATTGTAATTATGAAGGTAAAGGAGGAGAACTTGAAATTGATTTCTCGTATGGATTCTTTGATCAAGTAACTTCAACAACCAATACAAATGTACAATCTGAAGAAATTAGGTGGGATGATACAGTTTACACTAAAGTATTAACTAATACTGATGCAGGGATCCATTATGTTGATATTATTATACAGGGGGGTTTAGATAAGCGTTGTACAACAAGATTCGATACGGTTATGCCAGCCCAAAACTATGTTTATATCCAAGATGCATACGTAATAGAATCAGCATTAGGCGAAGATTATTTCTGTCCTTCAGATACTGTTCAACTGTATGTTGATGCCCCAGAAGTTGATTCAGTTGTATGGAGCAATCAGCAATACATTGTTGGTAGTCCCAATAGTGCAATTGTTGATGTAGTTTCTAGAACAAGCAAAGCATTTATACCAACCGCATATATAAATGGTTGTAGAGATATTGATACGGTAACTGTTGGAAGATATAGTATAGATTCATTAATTGCAGAAATAGTTGAAAATGAAGATCAAATATTTGTGGGGAATGAAATTATACTTAGAGCTAATGAGCCCAATGTTAGCAATTTAGATGCTGGATTATTTAATGTTCATCATAATTTCAATTGGATACCTAACAATAACGAGATTATTTGGGATTCACGACCTGATAGTATTGAGGCAACTGTAAAACCACAAATAAATACTTTGTTTACAGTTTATGATACGATTCAAATAATTAGCTCTGATTACAGTTCACCGCTATGTGCGTTGAAGGATACGGTTAGTATTATTGTACTTCCAGAGTTTGACCCTCCAAAAGGTTTTAGTCCGAATGGTGATGGTCCTGGTGATACATGGGAGCTGCCAGGAATTGAAGGCTATGACAAAGTATTCCTACAAATTTTTAACCGCTGGGGTGGATTAGTTTGGGAAAAACCTTCAGGAGATTATGAACCATGGGATGGTAAAAATATGAAGGGCAAACCATTGCCTTCAGGCACTTATTATTATATATTAAAATATAGCAATGAGGGTCAATCTGAAATAGTATTACCCGGACGAGTATCAATTATAAGATAAATTGCGAGATATGAAGAAACTACATAAAATACTACTATTTGCATTATTGGCTGTTTCGCAGCTTGGAATGGCACAACCTATGTATCAATTTTCGCAGTATATGTTTAGCGATTATGCATTAAACCCTGCAATTGTTGGAACCCATGATTATTGGCAAATAAAGTCGAATTTTAGGCAACAATGGGCAGGTATTCCCGACGGACCAACAACTTATATGTTGGGGGCTTATGGTCCGCATAAAACCATGCCAATGGGTTATGGCGGATATATTTTTAACGACGTAGTAGGTCCCATAAAGTATTTGGGTATGTATGGTTCTTATGCCTACAGTATTCGCATTTCGGGTGATATTCGTCTATCGATGGGCCTTTCACTTGGAGTAATTCAAAATAGTGTGGAATATGATGTATTAGGTGAAGATGATCCTCTTTTAATGGAGTTAGGTGCAAAGGGGAGCAAAATTATGCCTGATGGCTCATTGGGCTTTTATTTATATACTTCGCAGTATTTCTTTGGGGCTTCCTTTAACCACCTTATGTTTAATAATGTATCTATGCTAAAGAATTATATAGATACTGAAGGGGAAACCATTGAATTGGAACAGGAGAAAATAAAGCCTTATTTTAATATTCAAGGAGGATATAAGTATAATTTAAACAGAAATTTTGATATTTATCCTTCAGTGTTAATGAAGACAGCTATTGGGTACGATTTTATTACCGACATTAATGTGCGTACCATCTATCAAAAAATGGTGTGGGCTGGTGCCGGTTTTCGTTATACCTTTAAAAATCCAGAATCAATTGTTATATTCTTAGGATATAATTATAGTGACTTAGTTAATGTTGGATATTCTTATGATATTTCTATTTCAAAATTTGGTATGCAAACAATGGGATCGCACGAAGTAATGATTGGCGTGAAATTTGATGATATTAGAAAATCACGTTCAAAACGAAAGATTCGATAATTTCATGAGTTTATTTAGGCTTTTATTTTTACTTCTAATTGCTGGCTTTTTATTTAGTTGTTCGGAAGAGTCGATGAATGGTAATATTATTAAAAGGGATACTTTTATTAAGGTACTTACCGACATACATATGGCCGATGCCACTTTGGTGGTAAAAGGTTTTAGGGTGAGAACCGATTCAACCAGAATTAGATTATTTTATAACGATGTATTGATGGAGTATAATGTAACCCAAAAACAAATTCAGAATACTTTGAAATACTATACCAGTAATCCCAAAAAGTTTGAGAAAGTATATGAAAAAGTATCTGAAAATATTGTAAAGCTTGAAGAGCAATTTGAGGAAAATAATAAAGAGGAAATTAAAAAGAAAGAATTGATAGAAAAGAAAGCTAAAGCTAAAAAACCAAAAGAGCTGATGAAAAGGATTTAACCTGATTAATTCATGCGTTTAGTTTGATGTAGCTGTAAGGCGTCGGAATCCGCAGACATATCTTTATATTTCAAGGGTTTCGGAACGAAACAGATGCATTAAAATAAACGCACC
>JAQICC010000376.1 GCA_027858735.1 Salinivirgaceae bacterium | reverse complement strand
TTTCTTGAGTTATTACATTTACCAAATAAACACCTTTGTTCAGTTTATCTATAGCAATGGGTATTAAATTTACCTGTTGATCTTCAGGAATAATTAACGCAGCTTTGTAGATAGTTTTACCACCTGTATCTGAAATTACAATTTTTATAGATAGGTTAGGAGTAAGTTTTGTTAAATCAAGTATTAAGTTACCGGATTTAAATGGATTTGGATAAACGTTAATATCAGGTTCATTTTGTAACATCGAATTATTACTAAAATCAACAGAAATAGTTTTGTGTATCTCGAAAGCACCATCATAATCAACTTGTTTTAGGCGATAATAATTTATACCAAATAAGGGGTTATTATCATGGTATGTATAATTTAACTCCAGCATACTATTACCTGCACCATATACAACATCAATTGGATAAAAGTTTTTTGCATCAGCACTTCTTTGTATTTCAAAATAGTCGTTATTGGTTTCACTTGCTGTAGCCCAAGTTAATTCTATTCCGGTAGGATTTGTAGTGCCCATAAAATATAACATTTCAACCGGAAGTGGGTTGCCTGTACCAACTGAGGCTAAGGCTAGTGGACTAAAAGCAGTCATTATATTTGATGTTAACGAGCCGGCTACACCAGATGTTACCGCAGTTTGACCTACGCTTTCCCAAGCAGAACCATTCCAATGAGCTACTCTTAAATCAGCAGCAAATGCTGGTGCACCAATTCCACTTCTGGTACTATCTTCCCAATATAATGAAGTAGACACATTATCGGTTCCTACAGTTCTATCTAAATTCCAATATTCAATAGCACTAACCCTATTTAGTATTTCAGGAACTGCTGAAAGAGTTAAATTTGAATACGGACTATAAAAGTATTGTGCAGTAAATTCAGATGTTATGGTTGCAGGAGTTGAAATTCCAACACGCGCCCAAACATTTCCATCACCAGTGGGAAATATAAAAGCATCATTCCCAATCTTTCTTACCATTCCATCAACAAAACTAATTGCATTACCGCCACTGGTAGTAGCATTATCAAGAATACGTACTAATTTTAAGTTGCCATTTATAAACCCCCTACTTAATAATAAGTTATTCGAAATAGTAATATCATTATTTAAGGTTGTAATTTGATTTAAATTTTGGATAATCTCAAGATTATAGAATGTTTCTCCTAAAGTACTTGTAATAGCTTGTGCTCCTGTGCCTTTTAAAGAAACCTTACCCAATTGCTCATTAAATGCCCCTGTGCTTGTATTCAACCAGTTTCCATAAATAATAATATTATAATTTGAAGCCGATACATCTAAGGTACTTGCGTTTAAAATAGATAAATTTCCATAACAGGTTAAACTGCCTGTAAGGGTTTTTGTACCTCCGGTATTTGATGATAAATTATAATATGTGTTTGATTGAGGTTGTTTAATATTTTGAGCACCACTACCATTATAATTCACGGTGTTTCCATTGGCACTTGCAATTAATACACCTGTGGTTAAAAGGTTACCTCCAACATTTAATGTTGCATTTGTTTTATTATTTAGGGTGGAGGTACTAGCAATTCCTACAATATTATTTGAAACTGATAAGATCCCCTCATTATTTAAATACAAGCCATTACCAATTGAGAGTTGCCCTGTAGGGGTGTTGTTTATTATTAAATTTGCACTATTAGAAATTGTGAAATTTTGATTGTTGATTTGAACATCGCCAACATTATTTATGGTACCTGAACCGTTTAAAACCAGTCCTGTAGATACTGCATTCAGAATAATATTACCATTAGCTGCATCATGCACTCCATCGTTATAATAATTGCCAGTAATTGTTAAATTTACACCTCCAGTTTGAGTTAATGACGCTCCAGTACCAATATAAAAATTAACAATATCGGTATTTGAGGTAATGGTTACGTTATTAAGTATTTTTGCATTTTGTAATGTTGTTGGTGGAATGCCACCTTGCCATGTAGCGCCGGTAGTCCAATTTCCATCAGCAATTGTAAAATACGAAGAAAAAACATCAACCGCAAGGGTTACAGCAGTAGCAGCTGAACATCCTGTTTTTGTTCCAATAACTTGAATGGTTGCTGCCGATGGATTGCCCCAGTCTACGGTTATAGTATTATCTGTTGCATCTAAATCGGCCACTATGGTTCCATTTCCTGCTAAAATGGACCAAGTATAAGTATAACCTGCACGAGCGGATACACTGTAGTTCCAATTTGCTGAATTATCGAAAACCATAGTTGCTCCTGATATAGCAGAGGTAGGCAGTGAATGAATCGTAACTTCAGACTCGGATTGTGGTGCATCATAACAAGCACTACTCTCAACTACTCGTACATAGGCTAGTACATCAGCAGTTGCTTGCCAATCTACAGTTATATTGGAAGTTCCCTGACCACTAAATAAGGTTCCTTTTGCTATACTCCATAAATATGAGTTGCCCGGGGTGTTAGTCACACTATATGCTACACCAGTTTCCGATGCACAGACATCAGTGCCACCAGTTATTGCCTGTGAAGCAAATGTAGCACAATCAGTATCGCCTAATCCAAATGTATAGTTACCCGTAGCCAATGTCATTGCATTTCTGTAAATTTCGCTACCAACAGCATTCACATGGCTTCCTTCAACTCCCCAAGTACCAGTTGTTCTTTTAAGTAACCTTGTAGCTGAGTTAATTAAAAATGTACCAACATCATCAAACCCGGTAGCGATTAATTGCATATCGTAGTTTGTTGAAGCCAAGCCTGTTGAAGTTGCACTCCAATATCCATCATTAAAATAATCGGTTACATTTACCGGTGCATCAGCAAATGGGAATGTAGTTCCAAATAAACCGGGGTCAGTAGCATTAAAGGATACTAATAACGATCCATCTGTTGGATTATCATTAAAATTAAAAGTAATAGGATGGTAGGTAGAGGCTGTTCCTACCGGAAATAGTTTTGCTCCAGTTGCAGTTATGTACCTATTAAAATTTCCAATTATTGTTCCTGATATATGATTTAGAGTTCCTTCTACAGAAGTACCTAAGTTTAGTGTTTTTACATTAGTAAGGGCGTCAATGTTGCCACTTGTCATTGTTAATGCATTGGTTACACTGATATTATCTATTAATGTTATAGCTGTTGCACTTTTGTTTACAATTAGGTTATAAAATGTTTCGCCAACCGAATTTGTAATTGATTGGTTTACCGTACCGTCAAAAGTTACAGTTCCTGTACTTTCAGTGTAAACACCTAAGTTTGACCAGTCGCCTCCAATATTCATATTGAAACCGCCACCATCTAAGGTGCCACTATTTATTGTTAAATTTCCTCCAAGTATGAGATCTGCTAACTGAGATTTTGTGGATGCTCCAGTTAACTCAAGATTATAATATGTTGATGAAAACGGTGTTTTAACCGACCGTGCAACAACGCTATTGTAATCTACTGTATTATTTGATGCACTAGCTGTTAATGTTCCAAGAGTAAGTAATGAACCATCAATTGTCAAGTGTGAGTTAGCTTCGTTAGTCCATTTTGAAGTTGCATCAGTTCCTACCAAATTATTTCCTGAAATTGTAACAGAACCATTATTTAGTACAGAAAGGTTTGAAGAAATAGTAACGTCACTACCCGAAATAGTTAGACTTGCAGCAGGTTTAACGTTTTTATTTCCTGTGGTAATATTAATTCCTCCGGTATTTGAAATAGTACCAACACCTCCAATATAAGAATCGGTGCCTGATAACTCAATTCCCTGTGTTCCTATAAAACTACCATCAACAATAAAATCACCAGTAACTTGAAAATTATTGTTATTTGCTACATCTAAAATTCCAGCCGCATCAATAGTAACATTATCGATAATTATATTTGGATTTGCAACGTACACTGTGTTTCCATTGTTTATTTTTACATTATCGGTTGCAGCTGGTACACACTGACAGTTCCATGTATTGCCTATGGTGATTCCGAAAAAGCTAAATCCAACATCATCCCAATCACCGTTATCAACACTTTCAATAATGTTATATTTTAATACTGTGGCACTGGTGCTGCTAGATACTGCACAACCGCTATATGTAGCTGTTGCAGAAACTGTTCCGTCACCCGGCGTACTGTTCCAATTAACCGTAATAGTTTTGTCGTTTGGAAAACCATCGGCAACAATTGAACCTCCAATTACAGTCCAGTTAAAAGTATAATTGGTGTAATCTGTCATTTGAGCCGTATAAATAACCCCTGTTTGTGATACAGGAACTTTTAGATCACCTGTTATTGCTGTTGGAGCTAATGAATGTACATTCACGTTATATGTAACAGCTGCACCAAGAGTACAATTATTTTGTTCACGCACTCGTACAACGTCAGTTTGCCCAGTAACACCCCAAGTTACCGTTATTGAATTAGCATTTGGGTCTACAGAAGTTATGGTTCCTCCGGCATTATCAAATGACCAATTGTAGGTTGAGCCTGTAGTATTTGTAACTGAATAAACTGTACCAGTTTGGCTGGTACATACATCAGCAACCCCCGTAATAGTTGAAGTACTTGGTGGAGTGCAATTTTTAGCACTTCCGAAGCAAAATTTTGAGGGTAAGGTGTCAATGCCTGTGCGGTATGCTGTTGAGCCCGTAGCATCAACATGAACACCTTTAGTGTACCATTTGTTATATGTCGTGTTCCAAACGCAAACCCTTATACTATCGCCAGCACTATGTGGTAAAAACGACTGAAAATTCGTACCATACAGAGCAAGGTCGTAATTTGTAATAAATGAGGCTAAGCCTGTATTTGAAGCTGACCAAAAACCATCAACAAAAGTATTACGGACTGCCATTCCCAGGTCACTAAAGCTTAATCCACTATTACCCGGAGCGGTCTCATCGAAATAAATAGTTAAAGTTCCTCCGTCGGTATCCGCTGCCGAAACTAAAAAATTAAAAGTGGGTTTAAATCCCCTATAACTTCCAGAGACACCTACTGGAAAATGAACTTGAATTCCATTATGATTAATTTTTGACAAATATCTGGTCATATTGCCAATAATGTAACCATCAGTCCATGTTAATGAACCTGTATTAGTAGTGGCATAGCCAATGGTTAATGTATATCCCGGTAATGATATATTTCCGGAAGTTAAATTAAGTATGTTTCTAATAGCAAGATTATTTGTTGCAGTAACAGCACCTGTAATTTTATTTATAGTTAAATTGTAGAAGGTTTCGTTACTCGAGTTAGTGACGCTTTGGTCAGTTGTGCCATTTAATGTAACGGTACCTGTACCATAGGTATATAAGCCTTTATTTAACCAATTACCCTTTAACGCCAAATTAAAATTTGAACCATTGAACGTTCCTGAATTAATAGTAAAATCTTCGTTTACAGTAAGGTTTGCCTGTTGGATTTTAGTTGTAGTTCCATTCACTTTTAAATTAGCATAGGTGTTAGCTGAAGGTGTTTTAATATTTAAGGCATTAATAGAACTTAAATATTCAACAGTGCTACCTGTGGATGAAGTATTTAAAACACCGGTTGCTAAAATTTCACCATCAATTGTTAAATAAGAATTTGTTGCATTTGTCCAAACTGATGTTGTTGCATCGGTTCCAATTATATGCCCATAAACAGTTGTCGTTCCATTATTTGTTACGGTGGCACCAGTAGCTAATTCAATAATTTTCGCCGCCTTGTTTGACCCTAGCAATCTTATGTCAGTACCCGAGATTGTAATATTTGCAGTAAAATCAATATGACCATTAGCATCTGAATTTGAGGATGAACTTACCACACCACCACCTGTAATTGTTGACCCAGCAGTATTAAAAACTAAGTTTCCATTTTGTATAAGTATAGAACCATTAAGTACAAGATTACCTTGTATGGTTAAAGTATTATTCTTCAAATCAAGCACACCACCTGATTCGATTGTCAAATTATTAACAACTCTATCAATGTTTAGAGTTATTACATCATCGGCACAAATTTGTATATCAACATTGTTTGGGTTGTTTGCGTTAGCAAAAACTTCCCCACAAGCAACAGTACTCCAACGATAGTTCCACCAACGGTTTTCATTCCAATTCCCGTTACTTACGGTGTAATATGTTTGGCTAAATGTGTTAATGCTAATAATTAAAAAAAGAAATCCAATAATTTTACCTTTTGCCCTTTTCATATTTTCATAATTATAAAATTCATTCTTTATGATTAAAGTACGATATTTTCCTTTAAAATGTTTATTTAATTTGATAAATGAGCCTTAACTGTATACAAAAAAGATTTGGTTATAATTTTCTTAAGGGAAAGCTTAGAATAATTGAACCTAAAGAAGCAGTAATAATAATAATAATATAGTACACCAAATAAAAAATCAAATGAATTGTAGTGTTTGAACCTACATTCCGGGCACTTTGGTTACTTAACTTACTTAGCCGATATTAAACATTTGAATAGGTGCTGTTTAACGCATTTAAAAACCTTGGTTTTTATTAAGTAACTATGTATCCACCAAGTAACCAATAGAGAAATAGTGCAAATCCTAAGTAATTATAAGTAACCCCAAGTAACTTGCTTAATTTCTAAAACACCTTCTAATTATCTAATAATTAGTATTTAATAATTTTTATTTCGTTATTGCATATTTAACGTATTATTTAATATGTACTCATAACTAAACCAATACGTTGACTGGATTTTTAATCATTGTAAAAAAAAATAATACTAAAAAGGCTAAAATTAATTCTTTAGCACAGCAAAACACTTTTAGGAATTTTGGAACCCATTACCGATTGTAATTTTTGTGGCAGCCCATACACTCCATTGAAATTCCTAGTCAATAATGGAAGTGTAGGTTTTTCCGGTAAGATCAGTGTCTGTGGCTCTATCCTTTTCTAAAATATCGAGATATTTAAGGAATAAAATCCAAGAGGTTTACTCCACCAAATCCATCTCACTGCCGCAACCGGCATCTTTGTGGAGTATATCATCAATGTTTTTAAAAGTCTATTCGAACATTTTTTGTTTGTCTATTTATGTTTTGCATAAAAGTAAAATTATTAATGAGCGTTGGCAAGCCTTGAACGTGAAATATTATGTTACGATTTTGTTGGTGCTTAATAAGCGAGTTAATTACACTCTTTTGCAAAAAATAGTCCGAGCATTGGGATGTGGGTTTTTGCGAATGTGTGTAATTGAGGGGTGGTGTTATTAAGATGGGGATTATGAGGTTTATTTGCTTTCTCTTTGCCTTGGGTACAACGTTGGTGGATACGCAGTGCAAGCTTAATAACTACTAACTTTTACCGCTTGCCGGAACTGCGAAACTTCCCACCATCTTTGTTGATTTATTTTTAGTTCAATGTAAAGATAAAA
>JAQICC010000252.1 GCA_027858735.1 Salinivirgaceae bacterium | reverse complement strand
GTTTTTAATAAATGAAATGAGCGCCTCTACTCACGATTATATTAACGAATTAAGTCAATCTAATTTAGCACCCTTATTAATTGATCCGAAAAATGAATTTCTAAGTAAAATATTATCATCGGCTCCTGGATGGATTTATGTAAATGATATCAATAATAAAATTCACCATATTAGTCAAGATCTGTTGCTTGAATTTTTACATATTGAAACTGCTCCTGATGATTTGACCGTATCCGATGTTTTTGGTGAAGAACTATCATTACGATTAAATTCCTATGATCAGAAAATCACCAATCAAGGTGAAAATTTAATTATTGAGAAAGTTCAATTTCATATAGATGACCAAAACCTAAATCGCTGGTTTATTAAATATCCCCTTCGATTTCAAGGCAATAATCAATTAATGTTTATAAATATTATTATTAAGCCTGTTGTTGGTGATGATTATGGTTTTCGTTTGCTTTCACCGGAATTTATACTCAGATCGGTTATTAATTCGCTGCCTGATTTAGTGTATATAAAAAGTGATAAAGGTAACTATTTAGGAGGTAATAAAACATTTTTTGAATTCTGTGGTAAGTCAGAAGATGCAGTTGTTGGGAAAAAGGATATTGAGATTTTTGGAGAGACTAAAGCTGAAAAATACTCAAAAACAGATGAAATAGTTTTTAAAGCGGGTATTATTTGGGAAGGCCATGATTGGGATAGTATGCCAAATGGCGATTCTGTAAGATTTGAGAATGTGAAAATTCCACTTAGTAATAAAAAGAATGAAATTTTTGCTTTAGTTGGAATTTCACATGATGTAACACGACATCATAAATATGAGCAAGAACTTGCAATGGCTAAAGAAAAAGCAGAGGAGTCAGATAGAATAAAATCTTCATTTCTTGCCAATATGAGTCATGAAATTCGAACACCAATGAATTCAATTATTGGCTTTAGCGACTTATTAGCCGATCCTGATTTAACTATTGATCAGCGAATTGAAATTATAGATATGATTCAATCGAACGGACATACTCTTATTGATTTGATTGATGATATAATTGATTTCTCGCGAATTGAATCGGGGCAAATTCATTTAAAATTTAGTGATTTTAATTTGAATAATGTTATTAAAGATGCTTATAGTTACGCAATTTCAAAAAGAAATCAGCTTAGTAAGGAGCACATGAACATTTCTTTTGGTGTTGGTTCTATGGAAGATTCTTTTATGATCCATACCGATCCGTTCCGATTGCGTCAGGTATTAAAAAATTTATTAAATAGCTCTATTCGTTTTTCAACATCTGAAAATGTTTTTATTGGATATATTATTCAAAATGACGAGCTTATTTTATACATTAAGAATGATAGTAATATCGTTTCAGATGAAATGATTAGTAGTTTAATTAATAGACAAGTAGAAAGTAAAATAAGTTTTTCAGATATAGAAGAGTCTGCTGGTATTGCCCTTATAATTGCAAAAAATGTGATTGAAATGATTGGTGGACAACTCTATTTTGAGGAAGTAAAGCCAGGAAGAACTGATTTTTATTTTGCTATCCCATTAAAGAGAGTAAATGCAATGGAATCATTAAAAACAAAACCAAGTATAACTGATATACCTGATTGGTCGGGGAGCGTAATATTAATTGCGGAAGATGAAGAAACCAACTTTTTATTACTTGATGGGGTAATATCAAAAACAAATGCCGAAATTATCAGAGCCACTAATGGTAAAATTGCAATTGAGTTATATAAAAAACATGTTTCTCGTATTAATCTTACTTTGATGGATATTAGAATGCCTGAAATAAATGGGGCAGAGGCCTCTAGGAAAATATTGGAATTCGATTCAAAGGCCCTTATTATTGCTCAAACTGCTTATGCCATGCCCGAGGATAAAGAACAATATATAAAATTAGGTATGAAGGCTGTACTTGCAAAACCAATTGATCCGAGTGAATTGTATTTTGTGTGCAATAAATATTTAGCAAAAAAGTAGACAGAGTATTACGCACAATTCATTATAATCCTTTTCCTCAGTACTGCTGCTAAAGTAATCTATTCATTCTCGAAAGAATTGCTGTGCTAGTGATTTCAACTTAAGAGCTCGTTGGGAAGAAAATAATCAAATCCTAAGTCGATAACAAGCTTATAATCATTAATTCTTAATTAGAGCCTGTCTATAAAGTCAGCTTTTTTTTTAGTTGCTAGCTATACTTTAATATATTATGTTAAATAATATTTGTCTTTATAGATTTTTATAATTCTAAAAATATTTTTATCTTTTTTTTTCATTTTTTGTGCTTTTGTGCTCAAAACCGAATAATTGGACACACCTTTCCTCATAAACAATAATTATTGACATGTCTTTTACGTTTTTGTTATATGGGCTTCATCCGCCCAACCAGTATATTGGACATTACCCTAATATTATATGCCAATATGCTCCAAAGAACTTTAGCTTGGAATGCTATCCAGCCTTTCCAATTGCATCTGTGTATTTGAAAACCACGCTTTAGATTTGAGATATTTGCTTCAATTCCGCTACGCCACTTCTTCAGTCGTGTTTCCATATTTTTGCTGGATGCTTTGTTTTTCATACTACCAACAACCTTATTGAACACAACATTTATCAGTCCCTTTTCAATCGATTGTTTAATATTCTCTTTAGATGCAAATCCACCATCACAGGCAGAATCACGTGGAACTTTTTTATAATTTTCTATTACCCTATCAAGTGTTGGAGTATAAATTTTTGAATCTGATGGGTTCCCCCTCTCCATTAAACAATCTAAAATCAAGTTGCTTTTCCCTGATATAAGATTAATCTTATGTCCAAAAACAATATCCCTACTACCTTTTACTATTATATCAGTATGCTGTTCAAATATTGAAAATATTTTCTCATCACATGGCACTTTTTCTCCTTTGATTTCCTTTCTAAATGAAATATCATACACTTGTTTCATTAATGGTAAAAGTTCTTCCAATAATGAAACATATACCATCGACATAATACTAACGTAAATATCCTTTTTTTTTATAACATTCGATACCTGATTTATGCATTTAGTAAATGTCTGCAACTGCTTAATAAACAACACTGTCTTCTTATCTTTAGGAGATGTGTTGTTTATTTTGAAAAAGGTTTTCTTTGCTCCCTTTATGTAATTAATATATGAAAACCCATCTATCTCCTCCGATAGTTTGCTTAGATGGTCGTTACTTTTTCTAATGCAATCCCAAATCAACGAATTATTAGTTGGATGGTGGATATCAGTTTCTATTGTTGTTGTATCTTGGCGTATACGTTCTACGTCTTCAAGTCCTTCATGGATAGCAATCTCATTTAATTTCACAAGTACCTGCTGCAATTTTTCCGGTTTTATTTGTGATATGTATTTTTGATATACCTGAAAACTATAGGGACGTAATGGGTCTATTTTTACAAATAGAGCAGCAATTCTTGAATCTTCCTGATGGTAATCTAGTTCTCTATAATTCAATCCTTTTAATTCCTTATACAAAGCAGCACGTACGATCTGTTCAATACTTGGAGTATCTTTTCGTCCTTTATTACTCTTGTTTTCCTGCTCGTAAATATCAGTACCTAAGGTTGTTATCAGGTGTGGGTGTTTTTCTAAAATACTATCAATCAAACCAAGCTCAAGATCGTTACTCCAGTTTGGTTGCTCAAAACGAATTTTAAAATCTTCGAAAAGTTCCATTTTTATTATAAATATAACAAAAGTAAATCACATAGTAGTGTTGATAAGTACCTGATTTATTAACAATTATAATTTATGGACAGACTCTAATTAGTGCGTGCAAGAAAACTCGGTCTCTGATAAGAAAGCTCCAAGAATGAGGCTTTCGCAGCATTGAAAATAAGGAGTCCCGAAATCTCGGGATGACTGGTTGAAATGCAAGAGTAACGAAATTATTGGAGTTTTCTTGCTGAGACTAATTACAATAAACAACAAATTTTTAAACTCTACTTTTTGTAATAATGAAAACAGCTGATTATTAAACCTCTTTAATTACTGTAACAAAAATCAACCCTTTTAAACTATATATTTATAAACATTGTTAATTATCTGATGTTCTATTGTTTATATAGTATGCGCTTATGAACTAATTGATAATCAAAGCGTGTTCTTTTTTACTAAATGTTAATTAACGCATAGTTTTGTTAATTAAATTTTGAATCAATAGTTAAAGAAAAAGTTGCTTTTAATATAAATCTGTCTGGGTATTTATTTTAATTGAAAATCAAAACTAGTTAGCCTTTTTTTTTGGGTATTTAATAAACACTTTTTAAGCATTAAATAATTTTTTTTGACAAATTTTTTCTAACATTTGTGTTATTAACACATTGTTAATTTAGTCTGTAATATGTTAACTGTGAACAATGTTCTAATTATAATGGTGTTAATTAAACACCTGTATTTCTTAATAAGATTAAATGCAATACATATCTAACATTTTTTTAAACAATACTAACAGCCTATTATAATCATCATATTGAGTTTTAAATTTTCTAAAAAAAATAAGATTATATATATGTATTGTTTTAAAACTTCTATTTTATTCTTCCAAATTTTTCAAGTTAAAATATTGCAAATATCTTTGTAACTTAAATATTTAATTAAATAAACTTTTTAACAATGGTTAGCTTGATAAAAAATGGCTTTGTTAATATGCCTGTAGATAAATCTTTAGATTTAGTGGTGGAGATTGAAAAACTTAAAAAAGAAAAGAATGCAATAATTCTAGGGCATTTTTATCAATTACCAGAAATTCAAGATATTTCTGATTTTATAGGAGATAGTTTAGCTCTTTCTCAAAAAGCGGCTTCGACTGATGCGGATATTATAGTTTTTGCTGGAGTTCATTTTATGGCAGAGACTGCAAAACTTTTAAGTCCAAGTAAAAAAGTTATTTTACCTGATTTAGAAGCTGGCTGTTCTTTAGCAGATAGTTGCCCAGCTGATAAATTTGAAGAATTCAAAAATAAGTATCCTGGTTATACTGTTATTTCATATATTAATACTACGAATGAAATAAAAGCCTTAAGTGATATAATTTGTACTTCGAGTAATGCTGTTGAAATTGTTAATAATTTACCTAGCAATGAAAAAGTAATATTTGCACCTGATAAAAATCTGGGTGATTATATAAATAAACTTACCGGTCGAAATATGATTGTTTGGCCAGGTGCCTGTCATGTTCATAAAAGTTTTTCGGTTGAGCGTATAGTTAAACTTAAAAAAGATCATCCCGAGGCTAAAATTATAGCGCATCCTGAATGTGAAAGCGATGTTTTGATTTTAGCTGATCATATTGGGAGTACATCTTCACTTTTGAAATTTACCCAAACCGATTCATCTAAATCATATATTGTGGCTACTGAAACAGGTATTATACATCAAATGCAAAAATCAAATGCAAGTAAAACATTTATACCTGCTCCACCAGATGATGCTACTTGTGCCTGTAATGACTGTTCTTTTATGAAATTAATTACTTTAAAAAAAGTTTATAATAGTTTGAAATATGAGACTCCAGAAATTCATGTAGCTAATGATATGCGGGAGATGGCTTTAAAACCTGTAAAGCGAATGCTTGATATTTCTGCGAAATTAGGTCTGTAATTACATGTAATGAAAAAGTACTGTTTTGCCTTATTTTTGTTTACCATTAGTAATTTAATTGTTGGACAGCATTTAAATCAGGAAACTGATAATGGCTATAATATTTTTTATTATCCTAATGAACAAATTAGTAGTGAAGGTAATATGGTAAAGGGTAAACCGGATGGTTTATGGAAATCATATTATGTTAATGGAGTTTTAAAGTCAATAGGAAGAAGAAAAAATGCTACATTAGATAGTGTTTGGGTATTTTATAATGAACATGGAAAAATAAGGCAAAAAATAGATTACTTCTCCGGTAAGAAAAATGGATACCTTTATTCTTTTAAATATTTTTCTAATAAAAACGATTCTTTAGTTGGTTATGTGGAAAGTCGTGAACTTTATTTAAATAATAAAAAGAATGGAATATCGGAATATTATTATGCTGATGGTACTATTAGAAGTGCTGTTAATTATAGTAAGGGTTTGAAACACGGTTCACTACGAGAATTTGATGAGAATGGTTTATTAACTATGATTATTGAATATAGAAATGGTATAGAAGTTGATCGAGATATTATAAATCGGCTAAAAGATTCCTTAAAATTTGGATTATGGAAAGAGTTTTATCCAAATGGTAAAATTAAAAAGGAAGAAAACTTTAAGCAAGGCTTATTACATGGATTAGTAAAGGTATATGATTTAAGTGGTGAGCTATTAACTGCCTATCGTTATGAAAATGGTGATTTAAAAGATACTTCAGTTAACATTGAGAATGAAATTGATATTAGTGAGCAATACTATGATTTTAGAAATGATGAAGGTGAATTTATAAAAAAACGAAGTGGTGGTTATATTGAAGGTGTACCCATTGGTGTGCATAGAACATACGATTCTTTAGGTAGAGTGAATAGTAGTAGAATGTACGATAGAGATGGTAACCTAATTGCTCAAGGAATTGTAAATGAAAAGGGGGATAAATTAGGAGATTGGACTTATTATTATGCTTCGAAGGCTATTAAATCAAAAGGTAGGTATAGAAATAATAGAAGAATTGGATCGTGGATTTACTATTATGAAAATGGTAATGTTGAACAAAAAGGTTTGTTCAAAAGAGGAGTTCCTGACGATTTATGGAAATGGTATTTTGAATCGGGAAATATAAAAAGAGAAGAATATTATAGATTGGGTATTGAAGAAGGTGAATCTATTGAGTACGATGAAGAAGGTATTATTATAGCTATAGGAAATTATATAGAAGGTTTAAAAGAGGGAAAGTGGAAATATAATTTTTATTTTCATACTGAGGAGGGTAATTATAAAAACGATTTTAAAGATGGATTTTGGAAATATTCCTTTGATAATGGGCAGCTTTATTTTAAAGGTAGTTTTTCGCAGGGTAATCCAAATGGTAAGCATTTATACTATTATAAAAATGGCAAATTGAAAGAAGTTCAATATTACATTTTTGGTCGTAAAACCAAAAACTGGGAGTTTTACGATTATTATGGTACCCTTATAAAAATTCTTACTTTTGAAGAAGATAAACTTGTTAAAATTGATGGATTATCTGTAGAAATTGAGTGATTTTAGTTAATTAATTACTTACTTGATAATTAAAGCCTACTAATTGTACCAATAATGAACCCATATAAAGAATTAGCAGGTCAAACCTTAGTATATGGTCTTGGAACCATTATTCCCCGAGTTTTAAATTTTTTACTTACTCCTCTTTATACTTATACTTTAGTAGAAAGTCAATTTGGTATTATTACTGAATTATATTCATATGTTGCTTTTTTTATGGTCATGTTAACCTTTGGTATGGAAACTACTTTTTTTAGGTTTAGCAGTTTAGATAGCAATCAAAAAAAAGTATTTAATAATGGTTTCGTTACTTTATTAACAACTTCTATTATATTTCTTATTGCCGTATTGATTTTTAATCAGCCAATTGCTAAAACTATTGGATATGAATTTTATCCTTCACTTTTAATCTATTTAGCTTTAATAATATTCTTCGATGTAATTACTGCTTTACCTTTAGCTAAATTGCGACAAGAGAATAAAGCGCGTTTTTTTGCTATTATTCGTACTTGTAATGTATTAATTAATATAACGTTAAATATTTTCTTTTTTGTAATATGTAAAAATTCAGATAGTGAATTTTTTAATGGTTTATACAATCAAGATATTGGTGTTGGGTATGCATTTATAAGTAATTTAGTGGCTTCTTTTTTTACTTTTGTTGTTTTGCTTCCTAGTATTCTAAAGTTTAAATTTGAATTCAATAAAGAACTTTTTTCTTCTATGTTCAAATATGCATTTCCACTCGTTATTGTAGGTTTTGCTGGAATGGTAAATGAAGTAGCTGATAAACTTTTTTTAAAATATTTGACGCCTGAATCACTTGAACCACTTAAACAGGTGGGTATTTATGGAGCTAACTATAAGTTAGCTGTTTTAATGACTATTTTTATTCAAATGTTTAAGTATGCTGCTGAACCTTTCTTTTTTAAACAAGCCATTAAAGACGATGCTAAGGAGATTTACAGTAAGGTTATGACTTATTTTGTAATATTTTGTATACTTATATTCTTACTTGTTTGCTTGTATATTGATATTTTTAAATTGTTAATTGGAGTTAATTATCGGGTGGGTCTTTATATTGTACCCATTGTTTTATTAGCTAATATGTTTTTAGGTATTTACTATAATTTATCGGTTTGGTATAAAATAAGCAATTTAACTAAGTTTGGTGCGTTTATTTCTCTTATTGGCGTAGTTATTACGGTTAGTATGAATATTATTTTAATCCCTTTAATAGGATATATGGGTTCTGCCTTAGCTACATTAGTCTGTTACTTTATAATGGTTTTAATTTCTTATTTCATGGGACAAAAGCATTATAAAATTAAGTATCAGATTAATAGGATTTTATTTTATATTATTAGTGGTATAATTTTAGTTGTGGCTTTTTATTATTTTGATATTGAATCTGTTGTGTTCAGGTTTTTGGTTTCAACAAGCTTTATATTATTATTCATTATTATTGTAATTAAAGTTGAATCGATTAATTTTGAAAATTTTAAGAAATTTATTTTAAAAGGTTAATTATATGAACATTAATATTATTAATAAATCTAAC